>JAFVOV010000073.1 GCA_017505675.1 Clostridia bacterium | reverse complement strand
TAGCAGACCGCAGTAAGAAATTGCGTGCGGAAGGGCATGACGTTCGTTCTGGTTTTTGTATTCAGTTGACTTCTGATAAAGGGCTTTTTATTCGTGAAATGGAATGTCCAGCAGATATTACTTTCCAAGTAAACTTTGCAATGGCGTTCGGCGCAAAACTTTTAGAATATTATCTTTACGTTGGAAGAAACACCGGTCTTATACCCGATAAAGAAACTCAATTAGAGTATACGCCCACTTACGGCTGGGTAAAAGACGCTAACGCATGGGTACATAAACTAGGTAAGTATATTTTAGATTACGAATGGAATTCAACTAAAGTTATGCTCGGAACGGAAGTTAAAGACGAACATAACGCGCGCGCATTTGATACCGTTAAACGTTTTCAGCCTGAAAAATTCAATTTGGTTAAAGATTTTAGCGGTACGGCAGACTGTTTGGTTAGTGAATTTACTTCCGATAACGGTTACGCGTATATGGTGGTAAACTATACTGAACCTACCGCAGGAATTAAAAACACGGTTACCATTTCGTTTGACGGCGCGAGTAAAGCGAAAATCGTTACTAATAACGGTGAGCAAATAGTGGACTTAACTGACGGTATAGTGTCTATTTCACTCGGTAGTGGCGAAGGCGCATTTATAATTCCGAAAAATAGTTGACAACACTTTTAATTGTGTTATAATTTATTTAACTCTCTCAACAATGGGAGAGTTAAATTTTATCGTCATTACGAGTCGTGCTAACGGAGGATAGCAAACGAAGTGAACAATAAAAGGAGAATTCAAATGAAACAACTTTTATTACCTAAAAAAATCATAAAAATTGAAAACGCAAAAAATGAAAAAGCGCTTTTTTCTAAAAAACCGTTACAGGTAGTTTTAAGGAGTGATGAAAACTGGACTAAACAAATTACCGAAATAAACGGTAAAGGCTCTATAGTGCTTGATTTCGGCAAAGAAATGCACGGCGGTATAAGAATTATAACGGGCGCGTTTATAGGTAAAAATTTTACCAGCGTAAGAATTAGGTTTGGTGAAAGTTTATCCGAAGCATACTCTGATATAGGTGATAAAGGCGCAACCAACGACCACAGTCAGCGTGACTTTAACGCCGTTTTATCCGCTTACGGGGACGTTTGTTTTGGGCAAACGGGTTTTAGATTCGTTCGAATTGATATTTTAGAAGAAATTACCGTTCGCATACAAAATATATTGTGCGTAAACGAAATTTTGAATAAAAAAGCAGTTTACCGTTATAACGGAAAAGATAAGTTAGTTAAAAAGATATTTGATACTGCAAAAAGAACGGTTGACCTTTGCGCGTCCACCGATTACGTTTGGGATGGCGTTAAGCGTGATAGGCTTGTTTGGATAGGTGATATGCACCCTGAAATGCTTGCGTTAACCACAATGTACGGCAGGCTTGATTCGGTTGAACGCTCGCTTGAATTTGTAAAGAATAATACTCCCGATAATTTATGGATGAACGGCATTGCGTCTTATTCAATGTGGTGGATGATTATCGTTGCCGACTATTATTTTATGACGGGCGCTAAAGATTTTGCGCTAAATCAAGTTGATTATTTTAATATGCTTATAAACCGTTTTAACGACTCAATAGATGCTAAAGGCAATATGAACTATTCTTGGTTTTTCGTTGACTGGCCTACTTGTGATTCGCCTGATATGGCAGCGGGTGTGCGCGCTATAAATATTTTAGCGCTTAATAAAGCGATAGAGATGTTCGATAGTTTGGGCGTTGATAGTTCTACGGCAAAAAACGTCGTTATAAAATTTAAATTAAAGCCTATAATAGTTAAGCAGATGAAACAGGTTATAGGGCTTAAATATATGGCGCTTGGTGAAATTACTGATGATGAATACGCCCTTTTAATTAAGGGTGGCGCAAACGGACTTTCAACCTTTATGAGTTATTATATTTTAACCGCTATAGCGTCGCGTGACGCGCTAAAAGCAGTTGAAATTATGAAAGAATATTACGGCGCAATGCTATCTATCGGCGCAACCACTTTCTTTGAAGACTTTGATATGGAATGGTTAAAGTGCGGTTCGCGCATAGATAAATTGCCAAAGAAAGGTAAAAAAGATATTCACGGTGATTACGGCAAACATTGTTACGTTGGCTTTAGGCATAGTTTATGTCACGGTTGGTCAAGTGGTGTTATCAAATTTATTTACGATTATAAAGATAAAATATAAAATAATACCCCGAAATTTTTTTCGGGGTATTAAATATTTAAATCACACTATAGCGTTTATTTTAAATAATAATCGTATATATTTTAATCGTACGGTGTGATAAAATTTAATTGATAAATATAAGCGAGTGATTTTTATGGAATTTAAACTTTATGCTGACGGGAAAGTAAATCCGTTGGGGCTAGATTTTGATGACGTTAGATTATCTATTGAAACGGAACTAAACGGGAAAATTGAAAGCGTGAATTTTAATTTATATTATTCCCTAATAGATTTAGAAAATAACCAACCTTTTTTAACGGTTTTATCTAAAACTTTGGCGGCAATAATAAGCGCCCGTGATTTAAAAGAAACTCAAAAAATTTTTTGGAACGCAAAAATTA
>JAFVOV010000072.1 GCA_017505675.1 Clostridia bacterium | reverse complement strand
ACTGTAAAACAGTTGAAAAAAACAATTTTTTTTGATATAATGTGCTACAGTAACGTTTAGAATGAACGTTTAAGGAGATAATTATATGAATATGATGAATATGCTTATGGCTAGTACTTTTGGTGCTGTTTGGCACGGCTATTTGAAATATATAGCGCTTGCAATTATGGCAATTTGCGCAATATTCGTTATTTTGGTCGTATTGTTCCAGCCCGGTAACTCTTCGGGTGTTGGCGCGCTTGGCGGACAAACCGAAACTTTTTTAGGCAAAAATAAAAGTAAGACTTTTGAACATAGAATGAGAAAACTTACCGTAATCAGCAGTATTATTTTCGTTGTTCTTTGTATCGGTTTTGCTATTATTGCATTCTTTGCTGCTTAATTAAAAAAGTTGTTTTTCGGCGGTTCTGTCAGAACCGCCGTTTTTATTTTGTATAGGTGATATGAAAAGAGAAATTATTGAAGGTAAACTTCAGGGCAACGAACGCGGTTATGCGTTCTTAATACCGTTAGAAGACGGAAAAGAAGATTATTTTATTCCGCATTCTGATTTGAAAGGCGCAATGCACGGCGATACGGTGCTTGCTGAAACTACTGATGGGGACGGCGCAAGAACTACCGCGCGCGTTTTAAAGATTTTAAAACGCGGTATAACTGAACTTGTAGGAACTTATTTTACTTGCAAAAGTGGTGGTTTCGTTTCGCCTGACGAGCGCAAGTATTATAACGATATTTTTATTCCTTTTGGTAAAGGCGTTAGGGCAAAAGCAGGCGATAAGGTGGTTTGCAAAATTTTATCCTACCCAAAAAAACAAAATCCGGAAGGTATAATAACGGAAGTTTTAGGCAGACAGTTTGAAAGAAAAGCCGAATTAAAATCTATTCTGCGTTCTTTTAATTTGCCTGATAAATTCCCCAAAGAAGTTTTATCTGAAGCAAACGCCTTAAATGAAACCGTAACGGAAAAAGATTTAGAAAATAGAAAAGACTTTCGCGGTCTAACAACTTTCACTATCGACGGTGAAGACGCGCGCGACTTTGACGACGCCGTTTCTATAAAGCAACTTCGCGGTGGTAAATACCTTTTAGGCGTGCATATTGCGGACGTAAGCCATTACGTAAAAGGCGGTGGCGCAATAGATAAAGAAGCGTTTACGCGCGCAACTAGCGTGTATTTTCCTGAAAGGGTTATTCCTATGCTACCAGAAACGCTCTGTAACGACGTTTGTTCGTTAAAAGAAGGCGTTGAAAGACTTACTCTTTCTTGCGTGATGACGGTTAATAAAGAAGGAAAGGTGGTAGACTATGAGATTACCCCTGCCGTTATTAAAAGCACAGCGCGCTTAACTTATAATAAAGTTCAAAAAATTATTGACGGTGATAAAACGCTTATAAATGAATATAAAAGTATAGTTAAAGATATTCTTTTAATGAACGAACTTGCCGATATATTGATAGAGCGTAGGGATTTAGACGGAAGTATAGATTTAGACGTTAAAGAAAGCGCAATTTACGTTGATAATCAAGGTGAAATTGTGGTTAAACCTGCGCCAAGAGATAAAGCACACCGCATAATTGAAGAGTTTATGATATTAGCAAACGTGACCGTTGCGGAATATATGTTTTATTTAGAAAAACCTTTTATTTACCGCGTTCACGAAGACCCAACTGAAGAAAAACTTGAAAATTTTTACGCGTTTTTAGCAGGGCTTGGTATAAACGCAAAAAGAAAGCGTGACGAAATTTTTTCTAAAGATTTTCAATCGATATTAAAAAATGCAGAAGGTACGCCCGCTTATACGCTTATAAATAGGGTTATGTTAAGGTCAATGCAAAAGGCTAAATATTCACCTATAGACACGGGGCATTTCGGGCTTTCGCTTGACCATTATTGTCACTTTACTTCACCGATAAGGCGCTATCCTGATTTAGTTATTCATAGAATAATAAAGGACCTTTTATCGGGGAAAAACAATTTAGAAGAAAGGTATGGCGAATTTGTTTTTGACGCTGCAAAACAGTCTTCTGAAATGGAAAAGAATGCAACGGAAGCAGAGCGCGCAGTTGACGAATATTATAAACTTTTATATATAAGCGATTTTATAGGGGAAGAGTTTGACGGCGTAATCAGCGGTGTTATGAATTTTGGCATATTCGTTGAACTTGATAGTGGCGTTGAAGGCTTGGTAAAATCTGAAACTATAAGTTCGCGTAAGCGCCTAACACACGACGAAAAAAATTACACTTTATCTGACGGGAAAACTACTTTTAGGTTAGGGCAGAAAGTTAAAATTAAAGTAGTAGGGGTTAATTTGGGCGATAGACGTGCGGAATTTATGCTTGTTGATAAATTGTGCTGTGAAAATAAAAAAATCGTTGCAAAACGGCGTAAAATGTAGTACAATATTATATTAGAGGTGAATATGGAAGAAAAGATAATTTGCTTAAATAAAAGTGCAAATCACGAATATTTCATATTAGAAAGGGTTGAAGCAGGGATAGTGCTTGAAGGTAGTGAAGTAAAATCTTTAAGGCTAGGCAACGTAAACTTAAAAGACAGTTTTTGTCAAATTTATAACGGTGAACTTTTTATTAAAAATATGCACATTGCTTTATACGATAAAGCCGGCGCGTTTAATACCAAAGATTCCCGCCGTGACAGAAAATTGCTTTTACACCGTGATGAAATTATTAAACTCAACTCTAAAGTGGCTCAAAAGGGTTTAACGTTAGTTCCGCTTAAACTTTATTTTAAACAGGCGCTTATAAAAATGGAACTTGGGCTTTGTCAAGGCAAGCACACTTACGATAAAAAACGTTCAATTATGGAAAAGGATATTAAGCGCGAAAAAGAGCGCGAATTAAAAAATTATAAATAATATTAAAGGAGAAAATATATTATGGCAAACAAAAAGAGAATAGAAACTGTTTGCGTGCAAGGTGGTTATACCCCAAAAAACGGTGAACCCAGACAAATACCTATTTATCAAAGTACTACTTTTAAGTATGATACTAGCGAAGATATGGGTAAACTTTTCGACCTAGAAGCGAGCGGTTATTTTTATACCCGTTTACAAAACCCCACTAACGATTACGTAGCGGCGAAACTTTGCGAACTTGAAGGCGGTTCGGCAGCAATGCTAACTTCTTCTGGACAGGCTGCAAACTTTTACTCTATATTTAACGTAGCAAACTGTGGCGACCACGTTATTTCAAGTTCTGCAATTTACGGTGGAACGTTTAACCTTTTTGCAGTAACTATGAAAAAGATGGGCATTGACTTTACCTTTATTTCTCCTGACAGTACCGAAGAAGAAATAAACGCTGCTTTCCGCCCGAACACCAAAGCGGTGTTTGGTGAAACCATAGCAAACCCCGCGTGCTCTGTTTTAGATATTGAACTTTTTGCGCGCGTTGCTCACGAACACGGCGTTCCTTTCATTATTGATAACACTTTCGCTACTCCTGTAAACTGCCGTCCTATCGAATGGGGCGCGGATATAGTAACGCACTCTACCACTAAATACATAGACGGACACGGTGTTTCCGTTGGTGGCGCTATCATTGACGCGGGTAAGTTCGACTGGAAAGCGCACGCTGATAAATTCCCCGGTCTTACCACGCCTGACGATAGTTATCACGGTATTGTTTACGCTGATAAATTCGGTAAAGAAGGCGCGTTTATAACCAAAGCGACTGCTCAACTTATGCGTGATTTCGGTTCTATTCAATCTCCGCAACACGCGTTCTATATTAACTTGGGATTAGAAAGTTTACACGTTAGAATGAAACGCCATTGCGAAAACGGACTTGCAGTAGCAGAATTTTTAAATAACCACGATAAAATTGAATGGGTTAGATATTGCGGACTTAAAAATGATAAATATTACGAACTCGGTCAAAAATATTTATCAAACGGCTCTTGCGGGGTTTTAAGTTTTTCAGTTAAGGGCGATAGAAAAACTGCGGAAAAGTTTATGAAGAGTTTGAAAGTTGCCGCTATTGAAACGCACGTTGCAGATGCAAGAACTTGTTGCTTACACCCTGCAAACGCAACTCACCGCCAGATGACGGATGCTCAACTTGAAGCGGCAGGTATTCCGCCTACGCTTATAAGATATTCTTGCGGTATTGAAAACGCGCAAGATTTAATAGATGATTTAAAGCAGGCGCTTGACCAAATTTAACAAACGAAGGGGGTAAATTATGCCTATAATCGTACCTAAAGATATCCCGGCGGCAAAAATATTGCAGTCAGAGAATATTATAGTAATGAACGATAAACGCGCAAGTATGCAAGATATTAGACCGCTTGAAATAGCGATAGTTAATTTAATGCCTACTAAAATAGTTACGGAAACGCAACTTATGCGGTTATTATCTAATTCGCCGTTACAGGTGAACGTTACGTTAATCAGCACGGAATCATACGTCGGCAAAAACACGCCGCTTGAACATTTAGAAAGATTTTATAAATCTTTTTCTGAAGTTAAAAACCGCAAATTTGACGGTATGATTATTACCGGCGCTCCCGTTGAAGAAATGGAATTTTCCGAAGTAAAATACTGGAAAGAACTTGAAGAAATTTTTGAGTTTGCAAAGCATAACGTTACCAGCACGCTATTTATTTGTTGGGGAGCGCAAGCGGCGCTACATTATTATTACGGGATTGAAAAACATATTCTTGATAAAAAACTTTTCGGCGTTTATAAACATAAAAAACTAGTTAAATACGATAAACTTTTAAAGGGTACTGACGATAGGTTTTTTATGCCGCACTCAAGGCACACAACCGTTTACGAAGAAGATATTAAAAATTGTAAAGATTTGGTGCTTTTAGCAAACTCTAAACAAGCGGGCGCGGCAATTATCCGTTCTAAAGACAACAAGTTTATCTTTATAACGGGGCATGCTGAATACGATAGGGATACTTTGGAAAACGAATATAAGCGTGATTTAGATAAAGGTTTACCTATCGACCCGCCTGAAAATTATTACGTTAGCGGAAATAAAGGCGAAATCAAAATGTGTTGGGTGTCAACGGCGAATTTAATTTATATGAATTGGCTTAATCACTACGTTTACCAACTCACGCCGTATGAAATTGACGAAATTTAACTTTAAGGGCGCTATAACGCGCCTTTATACGGGGGCGATTTAGTTTCGATTGGGCGACTGATACAAGACGTAAGCATACCGAAGGCTCGGCTTCGTAAAAACGGAACTTAAATTTAAATGCTAACAATAACGAAGTAGCATTCGCAGCGTAGTTGCGAACGTTCTTACCGCTCATCCCGTCGGGGTGGTTCAGGGCGTCAGTTAGGCGGGGAACTGTTTAGGCGCTCGGTTCGTGGCGTTTAAACGGATTTAAAGCGGACTAGGCTTAATTAAAGGTTGCCGATAACCGTAATTTAAGTTGAAACTTAAATATCGGATAAGTATGTAGAAGGTTTTGGCGAAGCGTTCAAGACCGGAGTGCAAATCTCCGCGTCTCCACCACGTCGAAGCACCACTTTACGTCAGCAGTTTGCTTCTGCAAACAGCACGACAGACAGTGGGCTTCTCCTTTTTTCCAAAAATTTTTGTTGTACAAAATATTTTTGGAAATAATAAAAACACTTGGCGCGTATTTCATACGTCCAAGTCTACAGTTGAAAAAAGGATACTAGCAAGTATTCTTTTTTTATTTTAAAAAATACACAAAAGTATAAAAATAATTGATTTTTGTCTAAAGACAACTGTGTGGTGTTTGTTGTATAATAATTAAAAAAAGAAAATTGACAAAAGATTTTATAGTTTGTTATAATAAACTTATTCATAAGAAAGTATAAATTATTGCTTAAAAAGGAGTAAATTATGATAATTGATATTCACTCACATTGCTATAAAAATCCGGTGCCTTTCGTAACGCCGTTTTGTAGCCCAGAAGAACTTATTGCATTTTACGATAAAGAAGGTATTGATAAAGCAGTACTTCTTCCCGTTGTAAATCCGGAAATTTATTTTCCGCAGTCAAACGGCGAAATTTTAGAAATTTGCGCATCTTACCCTGATAGGTTTATTCCGTATTGCAATATAGACCCAAGGGCAATGACCAACGCGCCAAACGCGCCATTACATAAAGTTTTAGAATATTATAAAAATAAAGGTTGCAAGGGGATAGGCGAAGTTATGCCAAATATGGAACTTATGGACCCAAAAGTGCAAAACCTTTTCCGCGCGGCAGAAGAAGTTGGTTTGCCAATAGTATTTGACGGCTCTGACGTTAAAGACGGTGACTTTGGTATTTATGACGACCCCGGTCTTCCGCAATTAGAGCATACTTTGCAACGTTTCCCTAAATTAAAGATTTTTGGGCACGGTCCTGTATTTTGGGCGGAATTATTTAGACTTCAAACTCCGGGTGAAAGGGGTTACGTTTTCAATTTCCAAGGAACTGACCAAGTGGGTAGGCGCGGTGATGAAAAGGTGGTTGAAGGCGTTGTTCCCGTGCTTTT
>JAFVOV010000071.1 GCA_017505675.1 Clostridia bacterium | reverse complement strand
TATAATAGTAAAGTTTAGGGTCGTGTTTTTCAGTATCAACTATAACTCCACTTTCGACTACTGGATAATCGTCAACGGGAACGTCTGCATATCCGTTAAATATTTCAAGTTCACCAAACGCGCCGAGCATTTCTACACCGCCAAGATCGTCTATGGTAATATTATTAAGCAAGCCTGACGCGTCGCTCATTTTTCCAAGGTCGTCTATACCCCAACCGTCGAATATCTTCAAAATAAGGTTGTCGCTTTCACCTTCACCAGAACCTTCGCCGTCATCTTTAAACACTAAACTAGTTAAAATATCGTTTAGCATAAGGCTACTCATACTTTCGTCAATCAAATCAACCGCTTCAAGGATAGGGATTTGTGCAAGGTTTGCTTGATAAAGCGTTTGACCTTTCGCCGCATCAACCAAATTGTAAGTAGCGTCTTCACCGTCACCCACTTGTTCAAAAGCATGTATATATTCTTTTTTCTCACCGCCTTCTACATAGTCGGGGTTTTTCATATAATAAAGGTTAGCGTTAAAACCTTCTTTTATTTCGTAAGTAATTTCGTCTGCGGGATAATCTTCGGCAGAAACTTCCGCCCAAGTACTAAAAATGGACAAAGTGCCAAAATCACCAAGAGTTTCAACACCGATAACGCCGTCAAGCGTTGCCACCACTTCAATAACGTTTTCACTAAAAACGGTAGCAATTTCAGTTATTTTATGACCGCTAAATTTAGCAGTATCAATCTTAATAATACTGCCCAACTTCATGCCACCGCCCAAATCTTGTTCCATCAAATCATCAAGCAAAGTTTCAATATAAGGAACGTCGTCAAAAGTATAATCTTGGAAACCCAAAATAGCGTCCAAAATACTTAAACTTGCGATATCTTCGCTAACGTATTCTTTTTCCGCGCCACCTAAATAAGTGCTTATAGGAACTACTTTCAGGCCTACGAACATAGTAAAAACAAGAATAACGGGCATAACGATTACACCCATTAGCCAGAATAAAAAGTTTTTAAGTTTTCTAAACCTTAAACACTTTAACGCTCTTTTTACCTTTTTTTCGTGAACTCTCTTTTTTACTTCTTCCCGTGTCATAATTAACACCTCTAATTTTTTACGGTTTGCGCAGTCGCTTTCACGGACACGCTATTTTTATTTTATCACAATATATATAGTATGTCAATAAAAATAAAGCCGTGTAATTTTCCACGGCTTTAATCTAAATTTTCAAATCTTGTTTCGCTGTTTCAATAAGCAATTCTTTTTGGTTCTTTTCTGGGTTTACTATCGCTAAATCCCACAATTTTTTAAGTTCCTTTCCTATTCCATCTTTTTTATAACCTATCTCAATAAGGTCGGCAGCGTTTACTTTCAATTCTTTTAAGGTAAACGGCGTGCCGTCTTTTTTCATTTTGCGGTAAATTCTGCCCCACTTTACAAGCGTGGGCGCAACGTCGTCAGTTTCTAAACTTGCACGGAAATCCGCTTGTTTAACCGCGAGCAAATCTTTAAGTTTATCTTCGTTTTTAACTAAAAAACGACGAACTTTACTCTCTTTCATTGAGCAATCAAGGTCAACCATATGCTCACGAACTAAAAATTTAACGTGCTTTATCGTTTCGTTACTTGCTTTAAGCCTTTTAAGCACGGCTTCGGCAATTCTTTCCCCTTCCGAAAAATGATGGTAATAATACCCGTCGCGAAGATAGCAAAACGGTTTACCTATATCGTGTAAAAGCGCCGCAAGCCGAATATTTTCGTCCGCGTAAAGCACGGTACGCAAACTGTGTTCTAAAACGTCGTAACGGTGAAAATCCGCGCGTTGAGCCATACCGCGCCCGTCGGTAAGTTCAGGGAATATTCTATCAAGAACGCGCGTTTCATCAAGAATTTTAAGCCCCGTATAATGCCCTTGCGGATCGGAAAACGCATACTTTTTATCCGCGTGTAAAATTCTTATAAGTTCTGCGTAAACGCGCTCGGGTGAAATTTCTTTAATGTTGTCAGCGTGCATCATTGCTGCGCCCAACACTTCGGAATTCGGCTTAAAATTGAGTTCGCCAGCGAACCTTGCCAGACGCATAAGACGCAATCCGTCGTTTGAAAAAACTTTCTCGGCTTTGGTTACGGAATTAAGCCTTCTATCAATTATATCCTTAATACCGCCTAGTGGATCTATGTATTCCCCAGCGCGAATATCAAAGTAAACCGCGTTACACTTAAAATCACGTCGAAGCGCGTCTACTTTTATGTCTTCGGTAAATTCTGTTTTGTACGGCGTATGTTCGCCGCCCAAATAACTTTCACTTCTAAAAGTGGTGAATTCGTACTTTCTTTGCCCGTCCGAAAACATAACCGTTCCCGTGCGTTTATATTCAGCAAGAACTTTTAACCCTATTTTATTTAAACCGCAAACTAACTTGTCAGACGTAATAGCGCCCGCAAGGTCAAAATCGTCCGATATGCTTTGGTCAATCAAAAAATTGCGCACTACACCGCCAACCGCGTATAACGGACGGGGCAAAATTTCGGCTAGACTTATAAGTTTTTGGGGTAAAAAGTTTTTCATACTTAATTATTGTATCATAAATTTAATCGTTTTGCGTAAAAATATTTATTGATTAGTGTAAAATTTTTTAATATGCGCCCTAAAAAGTTGTAATTTTTGGCGTTTTGTAGTAAAATCAATAAAAAAGCAAGAGCAAAGGACGACGTTTTGGATTTAATCGTAAACTACACGGCAGGCGGTAAACACGGCAAAAAAGTTAAAAAGACTTTATCAATCGTTGAAGCGCGCCTAAAAGAAAAGAATATTAAATACGCTGTACACCATACCGAATACAAGGGGCATGGTACGATTATTACGCGCGAACTGATTAAAAACGGCGCTACGTCAATCGTCGTTTTAGGCGGCGACGGCACACTACACGAAGTAATCAACGGCTTTTCTAATTTCGATAAGGTTACTTTGGGTTTAGTGCCTTGCGGTACGGGCAACGATTTTGCAACCGCGCTAAAACTCCCCCGCGACCCGTTAAAAGCCATTGACTTAATTATTGACGGCACGCCTAAATATACCGACTTTATGCAACTGCTCCAAACCGCCGAGAATTCGAAATTCTGCCGTTTTCCCGGAAGCTGTGAGTATTTTTCCGGCATCAATATATTCCCGAATTCCCTTGTTCGCGACCAACCG
>JAFVOV010000070.1 GCA_017505675.1 Clostridia bacterium | reverse complement strand
GGGAATAAAGGAAGTTTCGCCCGCTTCAGGGGAAAGATAAGTAAAATATTTTACCTTTTTACCGTTTAAATAATCTATTGAAAAAAGCCCAAAGTTTACGTATGCGATGCGCATTTCACACGCCTTTGCAAAAATAACGTGCCCAAGTTCGTGAAAAACTATTGCTAAAGCATAGTTGGCAAGTAGCCCGGCTAAAGAATAAATTATTACGTCTGCAACTGAAAGCGTTTTAAATTTAGAATAGGCAAAAACGCCGAAAAACACGGCGATTATTAACCACGCCAAAAATAGCGAAAAATTTATTAGTTCTTCTTTTCTATTAGTTTTCATAACCTTTCCCCAAAATCTTTGCCAAGTAATACCCTTCTAAGTTATCGTTTTCACTTAAAACAAGGCGTTCTTTGCCCGCATAAGTTAAAAGCGAGTGAAGAAGTAGCGCCCCAGAGTGAATTACCTTTGCGCGCAGGTCGTTAACTTTATATTTTTTAACTATATAATCTTCGTTATGGCAGTAAAAATCCTTAACTAAATTATAAAGTTCATCTTTGGTAACAACAAGCCCGTTGGTTTTTTCCCTATCGTAAACGCTAAGCCCGCTTTTGATAAAAGCAATTACGTTTGCCGTTCCGCCAATTGCGTAAATTTCGCCATCTATAGGGCTAATAGGTGGGAAATTTTGCATATTTTCGCAAATTTTCTTGTTTGCGTCGTATATATTTTTAGCGCATAGATCGGTTAAAACAACCGCGCCAAGTTGCATAGAGTGCGTGTAAACTATGCGGTTATTATTCGCTATAACAAGCTCGCTTGACGCCCCGCCAACGTCTATAACGCAACCGTTTCCACCTTGAAGCGCGCCTAAAATACCCATTTGCGCTTCATCTTTTCCCGAAAGCACGTCTAATTCAATATTATAGCGGGTAAAAAATTGCGCGCAAAACGCCTTGCCGTTAACCGCGTTCCTAACAGCGGCAGTTGCAAATGCGTAAATTTGCGCGTTCTCTTTATTGGCGCGTTCGATAAGTTCATCTAATGCAAGAAAAGTTCTTTTTACAGACTGCTCGTTTAAAAGCCCGCAAGAAATATCTTTTGCAAGTTGCGTGGTAATAGTGTTTCTATAAAAAACCTTACCTTCGCAAGAAATTCTTATTCTTACCGAATTACTGCCAATATCTATAATTGCTACGTTTTTTTGTAAATTGCACATAATAAAACAACCAAATTGCGCGTTAATCGCCTTATAGCACGGTTTTTGCTATTTATCGGTAGTGTAAATATAGCCAAGTTCGTTAGCGCGTTCTTTAAGTTTCCAATCCGAAAGCCAAATTTCAATATCGTTTTCGGTGTGTTGCTTTTGCTCTTCCAAAAGGGCTATTTCCTGCTTTAATTCTTCTATTTTTGCGCGTTTGCCGTTGATTATTCCCATTTGGTAAACCATTATTGCTACCAATATGAATAAAAGCAAAACGGCGGAAGCAGTTACCGACGCGGTTATTTTTTGCAGTTTTTCTAAGGTCATTTAACAACTTTCTCCTTTGTTTTATACCTTTATACATCTTATTATACAACCTTTGCAT
>JAFVOV010000069.1 GCA_017505675.1 Clostridia bacterium | reverse complement strand
ATCTCGCGCGTGAGCCGGGCGGAACAACCGTTTCCGAACAAATCCGCGCGGTGATTTTAGACGGCAAAAACGTTTCTATGACAGACGAATGTGAAGCGCTTCTTTACGCTGCTGCAAGAGTTCAGTTGTTAAAAGAAAACGTTAAACCCCGTTTAGACGCTGGTGAATTAGTGCTTTGCGATAGGTATATTGATTCTTCTTTAGCGTACCAAGGTTACGCAAGGGGACTGGGCGTGGAGTTTGTTGAAAAGGTAAACGATTACGCAATTAAAAACTTTATGCCCGATTATACCGTATTTTTAAAATTACCGCCCGAACAGGCATTTTTAAGAAAGGGCGGAGTGGATAAAACGGATAGATTAGAACTTTCTGGTATGGATTTCCACAAAAAGGTTTACGCAGGCTATCTTGAACTTGCTGAAAAATATAAAGATAGGTATATAGTTATAGACGCTAGCGGTGAAAGGCAAGAAACTCACCGTAAAATTATTGACGCGCTTAAAGAAAAGGGAATTATATGATAGACCTTTTCGGGCTTTTAAAAGATACCGGCGCATATAAAACGGTTAAAGGTGATAAAGAAAACGGCAGGCTTTCACACGCGTATTTAATACTTACCCCAGACGGTGAAAATTTAGGGGAATATTTGAAGATTTTTGCGCGCCTTGCTTTTTGCAACTTTGTTGAGCCTTGTTTTAATTGTCGCGCGTGCAAACTTATTGAAGAAAACGCTTATTCCGATTTAATAATATATCCTAAAAAAGAAACGGTTTTAGCCGAAGATATAAATTCTTTAATTGAAGAAAGTTATCTTAAACCCGTTGAGGCGGATAAGAAAATTTTTATTATAAACCACGCGGAAACAATGAACGCATCCGCGCAAAATAAACTTTTAAAAACGCTTGAAGAACCGCCCAAAGGCGTGCATATATTTTTGGGTGCGACAAGTGAATTTCCATTGCTCCCAACCGTTCTTTCAAGGGTTAAAAAACTTGAAATTCCCGCGTTTAGCGCGGAAAAACTTAAAAACGCATTAAAAGAAGAATGCCCCGCTCTTGAACGGCTAGAAAGCGCCGTTGCTTGTGGGGACGGTACGGTAGGAAAAGCGCTATCCCTTTACGGTGATGAAAATTTAAAATCTATTACCGATTTAGCAGTAGATATTTTAGTCAATATGAAGTCGAGTAAAGATTTGTTGTTTTATTCTACTAAAGTGCTTTCTTCAAAGTGTGACTTATCGGAATTTTTGTCCGTTTTAGAATTGCTCCTTCGCGATATGCTTATGATTTCGCAAGGCAAGGAAGATTTAGTTGCGGCAAAAAGCGCGGTGAGCGCGCTTAAAAAGGCAGAGCGGTTTAAGACGGGCGCAATTATTCACGCGCTTGAATGTATAACCGAGGCAAATAAAAGAAAAAAATTCAACGCCAACCCGACTATGCTAGTGGAGTGGCTTTTGTTCCAAATTTTGGAGGGAAAATATAAATGGCAAAAATCATAGGCGTAAGATTTAAAAACACCGCCAAAGTATATTATTTTGCGCCGGCAGAGGGCGAAACGGAATATCCTGAAAAAACGGGCGTTATTGTTGAAACCGCAAAAGGTTTAGAATACGGTACGGTTGTTTTCGGGCTTAAAGAAGTTAGCGATAAAGAGATTGTTCATCCATTAAAACCCGTTCTTCGCAGAGCAACCGAAAAGGACGAAAAGAAAGTTCTTGAAAACGAAAAGAAAATTCCCGAAGCGTTAGAATACGCTAATCAAAAAATCACCGAACTTAACCTTAATATGAAACTTATCGGGTGCGAATACGCTTTTGACGGTAAGAAAATCGTGTTTTTCTTTACTTCCGAAGGCAGGGTTGATTTTAGGGAATTAGTTAAAGTTTTAGCGTCAAAATTCCATTTGCGCATTGAACTCCGTCAAGTTGGTATTCGTGACGAAACAAAAATTTTGGGGGGAATAGCGCCGTGCGGAAGAACTTGCTGTTGCGCAAGTTGTATGTCTGATTTTGGTAAAGTTTCAATTAAAATGGCAAAAACGCAAGGGTTACACCTTAACCCCGGTAAAATAAGCGGTCTTTGCGGCAGGTTGATGTGCTGTTTAGAGTATGAAAACGATTATTACGCTGAAGTTTACAAAAAGATGCCTAAAATAGGCGGAACGGTTGGAACGCCCGAAGGCGAAGGCGTGGTTATCGGTAACGATATGCTTAAACTTATTTCTAAAGTTAAAATTACCAAAGGCGACGGAAGTGAAGTTTATAAAGATTTCCCCGTGGATAGGCTAAATTTTAAGAGAAAGAACGGCGGAAAGGATGATGACGACGTTAACGACGAAAACCTTTCTGAAGATATGAAAAAAATGTTGGATTAGCAGTTTACAAATGAAAAACTTTGTGATACAATATAGATAAACAAATGTTAGGAGGATAACTCTAATGGCGTATAAGATAAGCGACCAATGTATTTCTTGCGGTGCTTGTGCAGACACTTGCCCCTGTGGCGCTATAAGCGAAGGCGATACTCAATATGTAATTGATGCTGAAGTTTGTATGAGCTGCGGCGCTTGCGCAGCAGGCTGCCCCGTAGAGGCTATTTCTGAAGAATAAGAAATGCGAACAGTTTTAAGGCGCGATTTTTTATCGCGCCTTAAATTTTTAATTCGGTTATGGAAAGAATAGAAGAATTAGGTATAAATAATCTTAAAATTTATCAAGATGATTCTCTTTATAAATTTACGTCGGATGCCGTACTTTTAACGCGCTTTACTCGCGTAAAAAAGGGCGATACCGTTGCGGATTTTTGTTCGGGGAGCGGAATAGTCGGTTTGCATCTTTACGCGCTTAACGCGGAAAAAATAAATAGCGTTACGCTTTTTGAAATGCAAAAACCGCTCTTTGATTTGAGCGTTAAAAGTATAAACTTAAACGGTCTTTCCGATAAATTTAATGCGGTAAATACCCGTGTTCAAGATATAGGAACGGAATACGCGGGTAAGTTTACCCTTATTACTTGCAATCCGCCGTATATGCCCGTTGGGCACGGTTTTTATGAAAGTGAAGAAACCATTGCGGTATGCAGAACGGAATTAAAACTTTCGTTAGAAGAACTGTGCAAAGCAATCGGCAGGGCGCTTTCGTTTGGCGGTAGGGTGAATATGGTTCACCGCGCGGATAGATTAGTTGACGTTATAACGGAATTTAAGAAAAATAACATAGAGCCTAAAAAACTGCAATTCGTCTGCGGTGGTAAAAAAGAGCCGTATCTTTTTATGATAGAAGGCGTAAAGGGCGGTAAAATTGGGCTTAAAGTTTTAAATAATATAGAAAATTAAGGTGTAATTATGCTGTATTTCGTAGCAACGCCCATAGGCAATTTAAAAGATATAACTTTGCGCGCGTTAGAAGTGTTAAAGTCGGTTGATGAAATTGCGTGTGAAGATACAAGGCATTCGCTATCGTTATTAAATCATTATGAAATAAAAAAACCGCTTTTTTCTTATCATAAGTTTAACGAGCGCGAATCGGGTGAAAAGATTATTGAAAAATTAAAAGCGGGAAAAAATATCGCCGTTATTACTGACGCGGGGATGCCCGTTATATCTGACCCGGGCAATCTTTTAACGGAAATGCTTTTAGATAACGGGTTAAATTTTACCGTAGTTCCGGGCGCGTGCGCGTTCGTTTCCGCTCTCGTTTTGGGCGGTCTTGACAGTAGCAAGTTTTGCTTTTTAGGCTTTATGCCTGCAAAGAAAAGCGAAAGGGACGCTTTTTTAGAAAAGTATAAAGAACTTGATATGACTTTGATTTTTTATTCCGCCCCGCACGACGTTAAAAAAGATATTGAAAGCATATATAGCGTGTTTGGAAACCGTAGAGCGGTAGCCGTAAAAGAAATTACCAAAATTCACGAAAAGGCAGAAAGATTTGAACTTAAAGACGGAATTATCGGTGAGCCTAAAGGCGAATTCGTTTTATTAGTTGAAGGCAGTAAGGAAGAAAATTCTAATCTAAATTTAACGGAAAAAGAACATATAGAACTTTACTTATCGCAAGGGCTTGACAAAAAAGATGCGCTCAAAAAAGTTGCAAAAGAGCGCGGTGTTTCAAAATCTTCTTTATATAAATATACGATAGAATAAGAAAAAGGCTTGACTACTGTCAAGCCTTTTACGTTAGCATAAGTTATTTTTCAATAATGAACTGTTCGTCTTCTTTTAGATTAACCACTATGCAGTCGTTCATATAAGTACATTCGGGGAGAACTATCATTGCGGTAAGTTCGTCTACGTTTGCAGGTAACGGCGCTAAATGCCATACGCAAGCGTTCATTTTTATAATAGTGTTTTTAGGTACTAAAAACGCCTTCGTGTATTCGGGCAAAGGTTTACCGGCAGACGGCGGTGCAACGTGTAAAATCATATCGTCATTTAAGGGCATAATGATTTCACAAGTGGTGGTGTGGTATTCAATTTGGGTGATTTTCATTTGCGCAGGCTTTTTAACCAAAATGGGTGAAAAAGCAACTTGACCTTGATGGTAAGCGGTAAGCCTATCGGGGAAGAAGCGGTGAATTTCACCCGATAACGGATAGCCTTCGGGGTTTGCCATATCGTAATAAGAGCCGAACGGCGCAAACGTTTCTTTTGAAAGTTTTTCTACTTTAATGGTTTTCATAATTTTCTCCTAATATATTATAATTTTATTTTTTATCAGTACTGCCAAATCCGCCCGTGCGGGTAGTATAGCATTCGTCGTCAACGGTAATGCCGTATTCAACGAAAACGCCTTGCGCAAACGCTTTGCCTTTTTCAACGGTTAAAGGGGTATCGCCACAGTTAGTCATTTTAATAAAAATATGCCCTTCGTTATCGGCGTTAAAATAATCGCTATCAATTATACCAACGGTGTTGTTCAAAGTTAAGCGGTATTTAAAGCCAAGGCTACTGCGTGGGTAAATTTTTAGGACCCAACCTTCGTCTATTTTAACGCGAATACCCGTTGCTATTTTTATCGTTTCATTAGGCATAACGGAAAAAGTTTCGGGCGCAAAAAAATCATACCCAGCGCTACCAGCCGTTGCGCGTTTTGGTAAAGATATTGAAGAATAAGTTTCCAAACTTCCGCTTTTTAAAAATTCCGTTTGGCTAACCTTAAAAAATTGTGCTATTTTTTTCATGATTCCACCTTGAATATCATTATAACAAAAAAGCCCTTAAAAATCAAGGGCAATTTTCTTTGTTCTTCATTTTTTTGATAAGTTTAAAGTATAGCAATGTGGTTAAAACCAAAACGGCGAATAAGGCAATTAAATAGTAAGGGAAAACTTTAACGGAAATCAGGTCTGCCATAAATCCGAAAACGGGTGGCATTAAAAGTATCCCTATATTACAAAACGCCATTTGAGTACCTATTATAGATTGCGAAATATCTTTACCAAAATTTATCGGGGTTAGATAAGTTAAGTTCGGGAAGGTTGGCGCGTTTCCGAAACCGATTAAAAGAAGCGCAACGCCTTTCATTATCGGCGGAACGGGCAGTACTAAAAGAGTAAGCCCAACCGCAACGAAAGAATATCCCGAATAAATTATGTTTACGGGTTTTAAGAATTTTGATATTACCCCCGAAGTAAACCGCCCTAAAGTCATACCTATATAATAAAAGGTTAAAAAGAAAGCGGCAAGCGCTTCGCTCATACCTTCTGATGAAACTAAATAAGTGCAACCCCAAACGCCACACGTAAATTCTAGCGCCACCGAAGAAAAGAAAGTTATCCAAGCCGTGCGAACTGCGGGCATTTTTGCCATCTCTAAAAAAGTTAAAGTTTTTGGCGTAAAATCGTCTTCTTTTTTTTCATCGGCTTTTACTTTGTTCCATAGTGGTAAACAAAGTATTGCAACTATTGAAATTGCTATCATTATATAAAATACCGTGCGGTAACCTAAACGCCAGTCGTTATTTTGTTCAAGCGCAAAAGACATCAAAAAGGGGCTTAACGCAACGCCCACGCCGTAAAAGCAATGCAAAAAATTCATTTGCGTTGAATTATAATGTACCGCAACGTAATTATTTAACGCCGCATCTATTGCGCCTGCGCCCGCGCCGAGCGGAATCGTAAGCGGAATAAACCACCAAATTGATTGCGCGAAAGAAAATCCCAAAAGAGATAACGCCGTTATAACCGTGCTTACGGCGGTAACCGCTCCCGTGCCGAATTTATTTATAAGCCTTGCGGAAAAGAAACTTGCTAAAACCGTGCCTGAAGATATTAAAATGGTTACTGCGTTTGCCGCGCTAACGGGCAGATTGAATTCTGGATAGATTGCCGGCCACGCCGAGCCAAAAAGTGAATCGGGAAGCCCTAACCCTATAAAAACTATATATATTAAAATTAAAAGTAAAGTAGCCATAAATTTAACCTTTATAAAACTATAAATAACGCGCACGCCGACGCGGCGAGAGTGGGCAAGGCAACCGCGCCACCGTATTTAACGAATTTAGAAAACGGCATAGTAATATCGTATTTTTTAAGAATTTTGCTCCACATAATACCTGCAAGAGCGCCAACGGGCGTTATAAACGCGCCGATATTAGAGCCGATTATAGCGCCGTATAGCGCAGACGCGCTACCACCGGATATAATTTGCTCACACAACACGCTCATAGGGATATTATTTAAAAGGTTTGCAGAAAAAGCGGATAAGAACCCAAATATAACCCCGTCTAAACTGCTACCGCCTATAAGCGCGGAAGATAATATATCCGTAACCCCGTTTTCTTTTAGAGCAAGAACTATTATAAACATTGACAAAATAAACGGTATAAGTTCGTAAGGCTCTTTTTTAAGCGATTTAATTACCGGCGCAGGCGTGTGAATAACTATAATATCATAAAACAAGTCGAACGCCGTTAAAGAAAGCGCTAATATAAGGCATATTAAATACATTTCCAACCCGATAAAATCTGATACTGCAAGTAAAATTATGCAAATAAGTAAATGCGCTATTGCAACGACCATAGGAACTTTGCTGATTTTTAATTTGTGCGCGTAATTTATTTTCGTTTGTTCCGTTTCGGGCAGGGGTGAAAAAAGTTGTTTTTTAAATATCAACAAAAGCACGCCCAAACTTATAAGTCCACCGAATATTGCTGGAAGCCACATAACCGATAAATATTCTAAAAAGGTAACGCCGGCAGATTCGGCAAGATATACGTTGGTGGGGTTGCCTACAATCAACATCATACTCCAAGTATTTGCGGCTATAAATTCCCCAAAAAGAAATGGTAGCGGGGAAATTTTTGCCTTTTTTGCAAATATGCAAATAGGCGGAGTAAAAGTTAAAATTATAACGTCGTTTGAAGTGAAAATGGTTAAAACGGATACGACAATATAAAGCACCAAGAAAAGTTTTAACTGCCCACCCTTGCTTTTTAGAAATATTCTATCGGCAATAAGGTCAAAAAAGCCTGCGTCCCCAAGATAAACGGATAAAAGGGTCATTGATAAAAATAGCGTTAAAATTTTAAGCGGATTAACCGAACTGTTTGCAGTAATGCCTTCAAGCGCTAATGAGAGAGAAATTCTACCCGTTAAAAGCATTAAAATCGCGCCTATAACTGCGATAATCCAGTATAAACCGAGTTTAATTTTGCCAACCATAATATAGGGTTTTATTAGCACCGCAAGCACAAGCCCAACTGCGGTGAGCGCGGCAATAATTATCGTTAAAACCATAACTTTTTCCTTGAAAGTAAAAATCTATCACGATTATATCACTACGCGCGTTTTTTTGCAAAAGAAAACGGGGGCTTTTAGCCCCCGAAGATTAAAAAATCTATAAACTGTCAAATTCAGTAATACCCAAAAGATAATCCGCGCTTGTTCCGAAAAACAGGCATAATTTTCTTAGAGTGGTTAAATCAGGCTCTCTATAGCCTTGTTCATACCCAGCGTAACAAGTTGGCGAAACGCCTAAAGAGAGCGCAACGCTTTTTTGCGATAACCCTTTTTCTAACCTTAAGTTTTTTAATTTTTCAGCAAACTTTACCATAAAACAATTTTATCACACGCTACGCGAAACGCGTTGACAATACGCGTATCGCGTAGTATAATAATATCAGCAACCGCTAGGGAAATTATTTATGGAAAAAATTTTTACTGATGAAATTATTTTAGATATTTACGAAGAAGAACTTTTTGATAGAGCGCCTAGAAGTGATTTATCGCAAAAATTAAAAATAGAAAAAGATAGGGCTTTATCCGTTTTAAAAGAAACTTTAACGGAAAAGCAAAAGGAATTGTTTTTAGAATATCTAAATTTATCGGCAGAAGAAAAAGCGGAAACGGATTTTGAAATTTTTAAGCGCGGTTTTTTGCGTGGCGTTAGTTTTTACGAATAAAAAATAAAAGAACCTATTGAAAAAAGTATTAAAATATGTTATTTTAATAAAAGGAAGGTAAAAGCATTTAGGTTTTTATTATATAATAAAAGGGGTAAGTTGTGAAAATAATAAAAAAAATAATTATACTTGGTATTATTTTTTTGCTTGCGCTTTGTTTGGTTAAAGGTATAAACGGGTGCTTTTCGTGTAAGCAAAACGAAGAACAAAAATGGTTTAATGAGTATATGTCTAAAATCTCCGTAGAGAAACAGGGTTATGAGTTTTGCAATTTAGATACTGACGGGGCTATAAAAATAGAAAACACGGTAGGTGAATTTATCGTACAAGGCTTAAATGTTACAATTTCGTATAATCATAAAGATAATTTTGAAATTCATTATAATGACCAAACCGTGCGACTCAATTCCGAATTTATAAATTCAAAAACGGAAGTGTATGGCGCGATTAACGCAATGTGGTCATCATACAGAAAAGAAGACCCACCAACAAGTTTACTAAACAAAGTTTGCCTAGTTACCATCTATAATGGCGAATTATTTATTTTTACAGGCGCGCATAACGTAAACTTATGGGGTGGCTGGAGTGGTAAATATCCCGTAGTAATGTATACGTACGATATTATAGCAAACGACGTTTTATATTTAGGATATTATAATGGTAAATGGATAGATTTAGACGCTAACAGTCCTGTTCCTTTTGGCTTTAGGTATGTTGACGAATAAAACTATATAATTTCTTGAGTTGAAAATTAAAAAAAAGCACCCTTTGGGGTGCTTTTAAATTTCAAAAAAATTATTTTATAATTTCTTGTCCGCCCATAAACGGTCTTAAAACTTCAGGCACGGTAATTGAGCCGTCTGCATTTTGATATTGTTCAATAAGCGCGGGGAAAACCCTACTCGTTGCAAGACCTGAACCGTTAAGCGTATGCAAGAACGCGGGTTTGCCGGTTTTTGAATCGCGGTATTTGGTGTTGTTTCTTCTAGCCTGATAATCGTTAGCGTTACTTACCGAACTTACTTCTTTATAAATACCCATACTCGGTATCCATACTTCAATATCGTAAGTTCTTGCCATTGATGCAGAGCAGTCGCCAGCGGCAAGTTTGCTTACGCGGAAGTGTAAACCTAATTTTTCAATTAAACTTGCTGCTTTATTTACAAGTTCTTCAAACGCTTCCATTGAGTGGTCAGGGTGCGCGTATTGTACCATTTCAACCTTATTAAATTGATGCCCCCTAATCATTCCGCGTTCTTCTGCTCGGTAAGAGCCCGCTTCTTTACGGTAGCAGGGGGTATATGCGAAGAACTTCATAGGAAGTTTTGCTTCGTCAATAATTTCACCTGCGTACATATTTACTAGCGCAGTTTCCGCCGTCGGTAACATAAAGCGGTTTTTCTTTCTATCTTCATCACAGTCAAGCCAGTAAACTTCGTCGGAAAATTTAGGGAATTGACCTGCGCCGAAACCGCAGTTGTAACCAAGTTGGTGCGGGGGAAGAATAAATTCATAACCGTCTTTTAAGTGTTCGGAAATAAAGAAGTTGAGTAGCGCCCATTCAAGTTTAGCGCCGTCACCGCGGTATAACCAGTAACCGCCACCTGAAAGTTTAGTTCCCCTTGCGTAATCTATAATTCCGAGTTTAGTGCAAAGGTCAACGTGGTTTTGCATGGGGAAATCGAATTGCGGTTTTTCGCCAACTACTTTAATAACCGCGTTATTTTCCTTT
This sequence comes from Clostridia bacterium, assembly GCA_017505675.1. Lineage (GTDB taxonomy): Bacteria > Bacillota > Clostridia > Christensenellales > Borkfalkiaceae > UBA1259. Next base: position 5,534 of record JAFVOV010000069.1, on the reverse strand, counting down.
TCACCCGCAAGCAAATCTTCGTCAGGGATATTTGGCATAACGGCAAGAAGATTAAATATCTTATCTTCAAGTTCTTTTGCTTTAGCGTCGCATTCGGTAATTTTATCGCCGAGCGCGCGCATTTCTGCAAATATATTGTCAACGGGTTGACCTGCTTTTTTAAGCGCGGGGATTTGCGCGGAAACTTTATTTCTTTCCGCTTTGTAAGTTTCAACTTCGCCGATAACCGCTCTTCTTTCTTTATCGAGTTCTAAAATAGGAGCAAAATCGGCAGTATAGCCTTTTCTTGAAAGCAGTTCGGTAATCTTTTCTTTATTTTCTTGAATTCTCTTTAAGTCTAACATTTTAATTCTCCGTCAGTATTCTTTCGCATACTATTATATATCGAAACGCCGTTAAAATCAATGATTTTGTTTTGAAATTTGCTTTTTTTTCAAAAAATCGTGTCGCGGTGAAAAAAATTAACAGAAGAATTGTTATTTTTTATCGTTACAGGCTTGCCAAAAGGGGGCTTTAGGTGTTAAAATATGTTAAGCAATAAAGGAGAAAAGATGAAAGATAGATTATTTCATTTAAAAGATTTTATTGATAAGAACGGTAAAGTTACCCTTCACGAATTAGAGTGCGCTTTTCCAAACGTTTCTAGTATGACTTTGCGTCGTGACCTTGGTAGGCTTGAAGAAGAAGGTTCTATTATTAGAGTTTCGGGCGGGGCTATTTCGGTTGACAGCGTAATGCGCGCAAAAGAATCGGATTTATCAGAGCGCATAAATTATAACGCTCAAGAAAAGTTGGAAATCGCGGATAAGGCTATAAATTTAGTTGAGCCGAAAAGTTGTATTTTTATTGACGGCGGTTCTACTACCACTTATTTTGCAAGGGCGCTCCCAGACGATAATTTTTACGTTTTAACTAACGCAATGATTGTTGCCGAAACGGTTTTAAGAAAACAAAAACCGACCGTTTCACTTCTTGGTGGGGATTTAAAAAAGAACAATTTTATTACCGTAGGTAAAAGTTGTTTAGATTTTATTGACGACGTTAATATTCAAACGGCAATAATGACTGCGACGGGATTTATTAAAGACGTGGGCGGTTTTACTTGCGGTAACCAGTCTGAAGCGGAAGTAAAAAGAAAGGTAATTCAAAAGGCGGATAAGGTTATTATGCTTTTAGATAGTTCTAAAGTAAACAAAAAAACACCTTATACTTTTGCAAACCTTTCAGATATTGACTGTATGGTGGTTGACAAGAATTTTTCTAAAGAATTAAAAAACACCATAATAGATAGCGGAATAGAAGTATATTAACGGTTAAAAAAGTTGCGTTAAAAACCGTTTGTGTGGTATCATTATAAGGATAGGTATGTTTAAAAGATTACGCGCCGACATAAGAGCGGCAAAACTAAACGACCCTGCGGCACGCAGTAAGTTTGAAATATGGCTTACGTATTCGGGCGTGAAAGCGCTTTCGTGGCACCGTTGGGCGCACTTTTTATATAAAATAAAATTAAAACTTTTAGCGCGTTGGACCAGTCAGTTTGCAAAGTGGCTAACGGGTATTGAAATTCACCCTGCGGCGAAAATTGCTGGCGGAGTGTTCATAGACCACGGCGCGGGCGTAGTTATAGGCGAAACTGCGGAAATTGAAGAAGGCGTGGTTATTTATCAAGGCGTAACGCTTGGCGGAACGGGTAAAGAAAAAGGCAAACGCCACCCGACCATTAAAAAGGGCGCAATGATAAGCGCGGGCGCAAAAATTTTGGGTGGGTTTACCGTTGGTGAATACGCTAAAATCGGCGCAGGCGCAGTAGTGCTTAAAGAAGTTCCGCCGTACGCTACGGTTGTGGGCGTTCCCGGAATAGTGGTTAGAATTAACGGCGAAAAAATAAGTGATTTAGAGCAAGAAAAACGCGACCCCTTGCACGAAGAAATTTGCCATTTGCGCGAAAAACTTTTCGGGCTTGAAAAGCGTTTAGAAGAAATGGAGAAAGAAAAATTAAAAGGTAACGGCAATGAGAATTTATAATACGCTTACAGGTAAAAAACAAGACTTTGTACCGTTAGAAGAAGGCAAAGTAAAAATGTACGCTTGTGGTATAACCGTTTCTGGTGAAGCCCATATCGGCCACGCATATCAAGCGCTTATTTACGATATTATAAGAAAGTATCTTGAAAAATCCGGCTATAAAGTGACTTACGCAAGAAATTATACCGACGTTGACGATAAGATTATCGCTAAATCCAACGAAACGGGTATTCCTGCCGATAAGTACGCCGCCGATATGATTAAAAATATTGACGAGCAGATGAGAAGGCTTAAAGTTGACGACCCGTCGCTTTGGCTTAAAGCAACCGAAAGTATTGAAGATATTATCGCGTTCGTTCAAACGCTTATTGAAAAGGGGCACGCTTACGCTACTGAAAAGGGCGACGTGTATTTTTCCGTGGAAAGTTTCCCCGATTACGGCAAGTTATCGCACCGCAATTTAGAAGACGCTATGAACGGCGTGCGCGTTGATAATGACGAAATGAAGAAAAATCCGCTTGACTTTGCCCTTTGGAAATCAGCAAAAGTGGGTGAACCTAGTTGGGCTTCGCCTTGGGGTGAAGGTAGACCCGGTTGGCATATTGAATGTTCTACTATGAATATGAAAGCCTTTGGCGATAGAATTGATATCCACGGCGGTGGTAGGGATTTAATTTTCCCGCACCACGAAAACGAAATTGCGCAAACGGAAGCGCTTACGGGTAAGCAATTTGCATCTTATTGGCTCCACAACGGGCTTATTAAAGTAAACGGTCAAAAAATGAGTAAATCCCTCGGCAACAGCCTGTTCTTAAAAGATTTGCTCGATAAATATTCTGCGGAAACTATTAAATTTGCGCTTTTACAAACCAACTACCGTGGTGATATAAACGTTACGGATAATCTTTTCCCTGATGCGGAAAAACATTTGTATGAATTCTATAAGGTAATTAAGGCAACGGAAGATGCGTTCGGCGTATCTAACGGAAGCAATGCGGAAATTGACGGCGCGTTTAATAAGGCTATGGATGATGACTTTAACACCGCGCTTGCTATAAGTAACCTTTTCGGTTTATTTAAATCTATCCGCGCAAAAATATCCGCAGGGGATAAGTCGGCGGCGGATGACGTAAACCAAATTAGAAAAACCTATTCGCTCATAGGCTTATTTACCTTAAATGCGGATGAAGTTATAAAGGCTTACGAATTAAAGGCTGGTAAAAACGAAATTCCAAAGCAAGTTGTGGCTCTTGCAGAAGAGCGCTTAATTGCAAGGCAAAATAAAGACTGGGCAAAATCTGACGAATTGCGTGACGCTATCGCGGCGCTCGGCTATCTTGTTAAAGACGGCAAAGGCGTATATGAACTTATTAAGAAATAACGTGCGGAGATAGAAAAATGATTACATCAAAAGAATTAAGAGAAAAATGGATTAAATTTTACGAAGAACGCGGTCACGTCAATATCGGCGCGGTTTCGCTTATAGGTGACGGCACGACGGGCGTTATGTTCAACGTTGCGGGTATGCAACCGCTTATGCCTTATCTTCTCGGCAAAAAGCACCCTGCGGGAACAAGGCTTTGCAACGTTCAAGGCTGTGTGCGCACGGTTGACATTGACTCGGTTGGCGACGCAACCCACTTCACTTTCTTTGAAATGATGGGTAACTGGAGTTTGGGCGATTATTTTAAGAAAGAAAAAACAAAATGGTCTTTTGACCTTTTAACCCAAGTTTTCGGGTTTGATAAAGATAAAATTTGTTCTACCGTTTTTGAAGGGAACGACAGTGTTCCGCGTGATGACGAAACGGCGGAATACTTAAAAGAATTAGGCATTAAGCCTGAAAATATTTTCTACCTTGATAAATCTAATAACTGGTGGGAACTTGAAGGAACGGTTGGAACGCCTTGCGGACCTGATAACGAATGGTTCTATCCCCGCCACGATAATCCTTGCTGTGATAAGTGTGACGTAAACTGTGATTGCGGTAGATACGTTGAAATCGGCAACGACGTTTATATGCAATATAAAAAACTTGAAGGTGGCAAGTATACCGAACTTGAAAATAAAAACGTAGATACGGGGTTTGGGCTTGACAGACTTCTTTTATTCCTTAACGGGCTTGACGACGGTTATAAAACCGACCTTTTTGCAGGCGCAATTTCTCATATAGAAAGCGTTTCTGGTAAAGAATACGGCGCTAACGAATTAGACACGAAGGCAATGCGTATTATTGCCGACCACACTAGAACTGCCGTTATGCTTATAGGTGATAGAAACGGAATAACACCGTCAAACACGGGCGCTGGTTATATTTTGAGAAGACTTCTCCGCCGTGCGATAAGGTACTGTAAAAATCTCGGCGTTGATGCAACCGTTATGTGTGGCGTTGCTAAAATATTTATTGAAAAGATTTATGACGAGGCTTATCCGTTATTAGTAGAAAAAGAAGATTATATATTAGAAGAAATTACTAAAGAAATTAAAAAGTTTGAAGCGGCGCTCGCTTCGGGTATGAAAGAGTTTGATAAATGCGTAACCGGTATGGAAAGAAAGAACGCGTTTATGGGCGCAAAAGACCCTGCTTACGTACCTGAAACGGAAATAACAGGTAAGCAAGCGTTTAGGCTTTACGATACTTTTGGTTTCCCGCTAGAATTAACTGTTGAACTCGCGGCAGAACGCGGGCTTACCGTTGACGAAAACGGCTTTAACGAAGCGGCAAAAGCGCACCAAGAACTATCAAAAGCGCAAGCGCAGGCTGCAAAAGGCGGTTTAACTGAACAAACTGAAACGACCACTAAATATCATACCGCAACGCACATTATGCTTGCGGGGCTTCGTAAAATGTTTGGTACTCAAACAGAGCAAAAAGGTTCTAATATTACCGAAGAAAGACTTCGTTTTGACTTTAATTGCGACCACAAAATGACTGCGGAAGAACTTAAAGAACTTGAAAATTTTGTAAACGAAGTTATTGCTAAAAAAATTGACGTTGTAAGAACTGAAGAAAAATATTGTGATGCGGTTAAAGCAGGCGCTTACGGCGTGTTTAACGCGGAAAGTGAAGACCAAATCGTTTCAATTTACACCATTGACGGTGTTGATAAGCAAATTTGCGGTGGTCCGCACGTTAAAAACACGGGTGATTTAGGTCAATTTGTTATCAAAAAAGAAGAAAGTTCTTCAAGTGGCGTAAGAAGAATTAAAGCAATATTAAAATAATTGTTCAAACTGTTTGACAAATAAAAAAAATTGTCTTATAATGTTTAGGCTGTCTAAAACGGTGGCTTAAATATTATAAGAATATTGCACCATTAGCTCAATTGGATAGAGCGTCGGTCTACGGAACCGAAGGTTAGGCGTTCGAGCCGCTTATGGTGCGCCATTTTTTGCCCAAAACGGTATGTTTTGGGCTATTTTTTACCCATTTTTAGAATTATACCTATCTTAATTTCGCTGTTCTAACCTCGTGGGTTAGAACAAAATGTATCTTTTTTTATAGT
>JAFVOV010000068.1 GCA_017505675.1 Clostridia bacterium | reverse complement strand
TTATTGCGCGCAGGACGGAAATTGAAAATGAAAGCAATTTAGCCGTACAAGTTAAGCGGATAGATAGTTTTATGCTAGATATTTCCGATAAAGGTTATTCTTTGGTGGCGTTCAGCGGAGTTTACGGCTGTGAAAGAATGCTAATCAATGAAAAGATAACTTACGGTGTTAAAAAATATAGGTCGGTGAAAGGCAATTGTTCTTCCCACCAAACTACGCCTTTTATAGGTGTTTCCACTAACGGCTTAAATGAGAATTTAGGTGAAGTAATAGGCGCGCTTTTACTTTATAGCGGGTCTTTTGCTGTGGGCGTAGAGCGTGGGCAATGTTCGGATTTAAGACTTTTTGGAGGTATGGGCGACGATAATTTTTGTTGGAAATTATGCCCTAATGAAAGTTTATCATCGGCGGAAGCGGTGCTTTTCTATTCTGAACAAGGTTTAGGTGGCGCTTCGCGAACAATACACGATTTTATAAGAGAAAAAATAGTTCCTGAAAATTTCGCACAAACGTCACGCCCGATAGTTGCAAACACTTGGGAAGGGTGTTATATGAATTTTGATGCGGATAAGTTAAAGCGTTTTACTGATAACGCGGCTAAAGTTGGGGCAGAGATGGTTGTTCTAGACGACGGTTGGTTTATCGGTAGGGATAATGATAAAACTAGTTTAGGCGACTGGGAAGTTGATAAAAGAAAATTACCAAACGGCATTGATGAAGTTATTGAATACGCGAAAGATTTAGGTTTAAAATTCGGGCTTTGGATAGAGCCTGAAATGATAAGTGAAAAGAGTGAACTTTTTGAAAAACATTCTGACTGGGCGGTACAGGTAAAAGGCAGAGTGCCGAAACTTGGAAGAAATCAAATGGCGTTGGATTTTTCTAATCCTGAAGTTATAAATTATATAAAAGGCGTGTTTGATAATATTCTTGGTAATCACGATATTTCTTACGTTAAATGGGATTGTAATAGATATTTGACGGAAAATTATTCGTTAAAACTATCACCGGATAAGCAGGGGGAATTTACCCACCGATATATTTTGGGGCTTTATGAAGTTTTATCATATATACGGAAAAAATATCCTTTAGTTTTAATTGAAGGTTGCGCTGGCGGTGGCGGGCGTTTTGATGCGGGTATGTTATGTTATACTCCGCAAATTTGGACTAGTGACGCAACTGATGCGGATGCGCGCACGCTTATTCAATACGGTACTAGCGTTGTTTATCCGCCGTCAACAATATCCGCTCACGTTAGCGATATACCCAACGTACACACCAAAAGGAACATAGACCTTTACACGCGCGCTAACGTGGCTTCTATGGGCGTTTACGGCTACGAAATGAACTTTTTAGAACTCGAACGCATTGAAGAACTGCGCGGTTATACCGAGCGCTATAAAAGCGTTAGGGATATTGCGCTTACGGGAGACCTTTTTAGGCTTGCAAGTCCGTTTGATAGTAATTATTTTGCGTTTATGATTTTATCTAAAGATAAAAGTGAAGGCTACGGCGTTTATTATAGGAGCAAAACTTCTTACGTAAATAATCAACCGCACAGAATTTATCTTAAAGGGCTTGACGAGAAAAAAGTTTATGAAATTCCACAACTAAATATTGTGGCAAGCGGTAGCGTTCTTGCAAACTTGGGTATTACTATAGACTTTTGTGCAATAGACCATACTAGCGTATATTTTGATATAAAAGAACGCAAATAAAGAATAAATGGTCTTTACGGCGTTTATAGAAATCGCAAGAGGGAAGAAAGTATGAAAGGATTATATTTAAGAACGGAAGAACAGCGTGATTTTTATTCTATACAAGACGTGAATCGCGGGTGCGCCGTGCATTTTCACAATAAAGTGGAAATGTTATATATTTTAAGCGGACACCATATTGCAACCATCAACGGCAGAGATTATCACGCTGAAGCGGATGAGATTTTTTTCGTGAACGTATACGATATTCATAAGTACGAATCACCTGATAACGGCGAGCATATTTTAGTTGATTTTTCTATTGATAAGTTTTTGGATTTGAAAAAGATTTTTCATAACAAAGCATTGCCGAACGTTTTGCGTAATAAAAGCGCGAATCGTGAAATTTTGTCGCTAATAAAAAGTACGTTGGGCGTACAACTTACGCATCTTGGCGCGGCAAGCGTCGTTTACGCGCTTATGGATAAGTTTATAAGCGTTTACGGATTAAAAGAAGATAAGCAGATTAAAGACGAGAATTTAATTAGGCAAATGCTTATTTATTTAAATGAAAATTACGCGCAACCATTTAATCGTGATGAGTTCGCTAGCAAATTTGGTTATAATACTTCTTACATTTCGCATATATTTAAAAAACAAGTCGGTATGGGAATGGTAGAATACGTGCGCACCATAAGATATAATAAAGTTCGTGAAATTTTAGAAAGTGCTGACGGTAGGGATAAAAACGTTATTGACGTTGTTCTTGGGTGTGGGTTTGAAAGTGTTTCTGCCTATTACCGTTTTGCAAGAAAAGTTAAAGAACGCTCTGAAAGTGAAGATGAAAATTAGATAAGGTCAGCAAGTCCTGCTGACCTTTTTGCTTAAAACGGCGGAAATTTTCTTGCTTTTAATTTTAATATGTAGTATCTTATTATTATGATTTATAAAAACGTACTTGACGCTATAGGGCATACGCCTATAGTAAGACTTAACAGAATGGTAGAAAAAGGCTCTGCGGAAATTTTAGTTAAAATTGAAGGGCTTAACGTGGGTGGTTCTATAAAGACGCGCACCGCTTTTAATATGATTACGGATGCGGAAAAGAAAGGGCTTATAAATAAGGATACTATTATCGTCGAACCGACCAGCGGTAATCAAGGTATAGGGCTTGCGTTGGTTGGCGCGGTGAAAGGTTATAAAACTATAATTATTATGCCTGATTCCGTAAGTGAAGAGAGAAGAAAATTAGTCCGCCATTACGGCGCGGAAGTTATTTTAATGCACGACGACGGAAATATTGGGGACTGCATTGATAGGTGCTTAAAAAAGGCGCTTAAAATGGCTGAAGAAAACCCTAACGTTTACGTTCCGCAACAGTTTGAAAATCCTGCGAACCCCACCGTACACCGTCATCATACGGGCTTGGAAATTTTAGAGCAAGTTGCCGGACCTATACACGGCTTTTGTTCTGGGATAGGTACGGGTGGAACTATTACGGGCATAGGCGAAGTTTTAAAGGCGCAAAATCCAGATATTAAAATTTGGGCGGTTGAGCCGGAAAACGCTGCAATACTTGCAGGTGGTACAATAGGCTCACATATTCAAATGGGTATAGGCGACGGACTTATTCCGCCTGTGTTAAACTGCAATATTTATGAAAAGATTTGTATTATTTCTGATGAAGAAGCGCTTGCAACTTCAAAAGACCTTGCAAAACTTGAAGGTATAATGTGCGGAATTTCTTCAGGGACTAACGTTGCGGCGGCAAAACGCCTTGCAAGAGAATTAGGGGAAGGGAAAACCGTTGTTACCGTTCTTCCTGATACTGCGGAAAGATATTTTTCCACACCGCTTTTTGACGGGGAATAAAATTTATTTGTGTGCTGTTAAATCGTTGACAGTATTAAAAAAAAGTGCTATACTAACCACATCTTTCTGATGATGCTTGCAGAATTAAGTAAGACTGTAGGCGGAGGAATTCCGGAGAATCCCTTTTTATAAGGGTGCCGAAGGTGCAAGGGGCTCGCCCCGAATCTCTCAGGCAAAAGGACGGAACGGCTTAAATAATTGCTGTTAGTTTGTTTTTCGGAGTTGCTTTATTAGAAAAAGCAACTCTTTTAATTTTATTTTACACAAGGAGAAGTTTATGCAAGAATTTTTAGCAAAACTCGAAAGCGTAATCGGAACTATAAACAGTTATCTATCCGATTACATACTCATTATTCTATTAGTGGGCGTTGGACTATTTTTTACTATCCGCACCAAATTCGTTCAAGTCCGTTGTTTAGGGCAAGGACTTAAGAAAGTTTTTGGCGGTATGAAACTTAACGGCGGTTCACAAAAGAGCGGTATGAGTTCTTTTCAGGCGTTTACAACGGCAGTTGCCGCTCAAGTCGGAACGGGTAATATAGTGGGCGCGTGTGGCGCAATACTCGCTGGTGGCCCCGGCGCAATTTTTTGGATGTGGATAATTGCGTTCCTTGGTATGGCTACCATTTATTCTGAAGCAGTACTTGCGCAAAAAACCAGAAAGGTTAATGAAGACGGTTCGGTTTCCGGTGGTCCGGTTTACTATATACGCTCGGCTTTTAAAGGTAAATTCGGTAAATTCCTTGCAGGGTTCTTTGCCGTTGCAACTATAATTTCACTCGGGTTTGTCGGTTCAATGGTGCAATCTAACGCTATAAGTTCTGCTGTTGCTAGCGCGGGTGGTTTTGATTATACAAAATGGGGCTGGATTGCAGGTATAGTCGTTGCTACGTTTGCTGCAATAATCTTTATCGGTGGCGTTAAAAGAATTGCGTCAGTAACGGAAAAAATCGTTCCTATTATGGCTATAGTTTATTTACTTGGCGGGCTTATTATTCTTTGCGTTAATATCACCGCATTGCCTACGGCTTTTTGGTATATTATAAAGTATGCGTTTACTCCGCACGCTATAATAGGCGGTAGCATTGGTTACGCGTTGAAAACTGCTATCAGTATGGGCGCAAAACGCGGTTTATTCTCCAACGAAGCAGGTATGGGTTCAACTCCGCACGCTCACGCGCAGGCAAATGTTAAAACCCCGCACGAACAAGGCACGGCTGCTATGATAAGCGTGTTTATTGACACCTTCATTGTTCTCACTATGACGGCGCTTATCGTTATAACTTCTTTATACGTTAAAAATCCTGAACTCGTTAGCACGGCTTCTGATGGAACTATGGTTCAAATAGCAATTTCAAGTTTATTTACTAACGCAGACGTTGGCACGGTTATAGGCGCTGTTTTCGTTGCCGTATGTTTAACCTTTTTCGCTTTTTCAACAATAATAAGTTGGAACTTGTTTGGAAGAATTAACTTTATATATCTTTTCGGCAAAAAGTCTTCTATAATATATTCGGTTATTTCAATTATTTTCGTGTTCTTGGGTTCGCTCCTTTCCAACGGTTTAGTTTGGAACTTTAGTGACTTCTTTAACTACCTTATGGTAATACCAAACGTAATCGCGCTTATAGCGCTTTCTAAAGTGGTTATAGACGAACTTAGAACTAACGGTAAGAAATCTGTAGGTGAAACTCCTAACGAACCGCTTAATCAAAATTTAGAAGAAAAATAACATATTGACGTTAAACGCCCGCAGTTTTGTGGGCGTTTACTTTTTTTAGTTAAAAATAATTTTAATTTTAATAAAAAATTTTGTCAAAACCATTAAAAAGTGGTTGACAATGTTTGTTTTTTCCGATATAATACATAAGCATTTATCGATAAGCACATCGACAAGTGATACATGGCGGCGTAGCTTAGTTGGTTAGAGCGGCCGGTTCATACCCGGCAGGTCGTTGGTTCGAATCTGACCGCCGCTACCACA
>JAFVOV010000067.1 GCA_017505675.1 Clostridia bacterium | reverse complement strand
TATTGGTAAAGTTCTTGGGCATTATGCAAATCGAATGGGCGGGCGCGCAGGCGTTCTCGTCTTTCGATACTTATCTTGCTCCGTTCGTTAAGGTTGATAACCTTACCTATAAAGAAGTTAAACAATGTATTCAGTCGTTTATTTACGGCGTAAATACTCCTTCAAGATGGGGTACGCAGTCACCGTTTACCAACATTACTCTTGACTGGGTAGTTCCTAACGACCTTGCTGAAATGAACGCTATCGTCGGCGGAAAGGAAATGGACTTTAAATATAAAGATTGCGTTGAAGAAATGGCTATGATAAACAAAGCGTTTATCGAAATTATGATTGAAGGCGACGCAAACGGCAGGGGATTCCAGTATCCTATTCCGACATATTCTATTACTTCTAATTTTGACTGGTCGGAAACGGAAAACAACAAACTCCTTTTTGAAATGACTGCTAAATACGGCACTCCGTATTTTTCTAACTACATCAACAGTGATATGGAACCGAGCGACGTTCGTTCTATGTGCTGTCGTTTAAGGCTTGACCTTCGTGAACTCCGCAAAAAATCCGGCGGTTTCTTCGGTAGTGGTGAAAGCACCGGTTCTATCGGCGTAGTTACCATAAATATGCCTAGAATTGCTTATCTTTCTAACAATGAAGAAGAATTCTATGAAAGATTAAAGAAGATGATGGATATCTCTGCGCGTTCGTTAAAGGTTAAAAGAGATACCGTTACCAAACTTTTGGAAGCAGGGCTTTACCCGTACACCAAGAGATATTTGGGAACGTTCAATAACCACTTCTCAACTATCGGTTTAGTTGGTATGAACGAAGCGTGCCTTAACGCAAAATGGCTCAAGAAAGATTTAACCAACGCAGAAGCGCAAAGTTTCACTAAAGACGTATTGAACTTTATGAGAAACAAACTTTCCGATTATCAAGAACTTTACGGCGACCTTTACAACTTGGAAGCAACGCCAGCAGAATCAACTTCGTTTAGGCTTGCTAAACACGACAAGAAGAGATACCCTGATATTATCACGGCATCTGATAACGATAACGCGCCATACTACACCAACAGTTCTCACTTGCCCGTTGGATATACTGATGATATTTTCTCTGCGCTTGATATTCAAGACGATTTACAAACGCTTTATACTTCAGGTACGGTATTCCACGCGTTCTTGGGTCAAAAACTTCCCGACTGGAAGAGCGCTGCAAACTTGGTAAGAAAGATAGCGGAAAATTATAAACTTCCGTACTACACAATGTCACCGACTTATTCTGTTTGCGCTGACCACGGCTATATTGCGGGCGAAGTTTACGAATGCCCGACCTGTGGAAAGAAGACCGAAGTTTACTCTAGAATTACAGGGTATTATCGTCCTATCCAAAACTGGAACGACGGTAAGAGAAAGGAATTTGAAGATAGAAAAGTTTACGATATTACGAACTCTAAATTTACCGCTAAAGAAAGTGACGCTTGCGAATGTAAAAAAGAAAGCGTAGTGGCAGAACTTGACGGCCCCGTTCTTTTCACTAGAAACGGATGTCCTAACTGCAAAACTAGCAAAATGATGCTTGATAAAGCAGGTGTTAAATATACCGTAATCAACGCTGAAGAAGATAAGGAAACGACTTTAAAGTACGGCGTAAAGAAAGCGCCCACGCTTTTAGTTCCTAACGGTAACGGTTTTGACGCTTACGACAACGCAAGTGAAATTAGAAAATTCATTGAGAGCAGAAATTAGTATGTACGATATTATAGTAATAGGCGCAGGCGCGGCAGGGATGACTTCCGCGCTATACGCTTTAAGAAACAATAAAACGGTTTTGGTTTTAGAAAGTGAAAGTTTGGGCGGGCAAATTGCAATGTCCCCAAGGCTGGAAAATTATCCGTCTATAAAAGAAATTAGCGGTGAAAAGTTTGCTGATAACCTTTTTGACCAAATAACTTCGCTTGGCGCGGAAGTGGAAATTGAAAAGGTAACGGAAATTATAAAGAACGGTGAAGGTGACTTTACCGTTAAAACCGAATATAATGAATATTCCGCTAAAAGCGTGATTATTGCGTCGGGCGTTAAGCACAAACATTTGCGCACTAAATCCGATAGAGAAGATTTAGTTGGTAGGGGCGTTTATTACTGCGCTATTTGCGACGGTCCTTTCTATAAGGATAGAGAAGTTGCTATTATCGGCGACGCGAACACGGCGTTACAGTACAGTTTGTTGCTTTCAAGTTACTGCAAAAAGGTTTATATTTATACGCTCTTTGATAAGTTCTTTGGCGATAAGGCGCACGTTAAAGCGCTTTTAGCAAAAGATAATATCGAATGGAGACCTAATACCAGCGTTATTGACTTTATCGGTGAAGACGAACTCACCGCTATCGAATATAAGGATAAAGACGGCAATATCTTGCGTCACGAAATCCCAGCGGTATTCGTTGCGATAGGTCAAGTGCCTGATAACAAAGCGTTTGCAAATTTGGCTGACCTTGATAATATGGGTTATATCGTTGCTGACGAAACTTGCAAAACCAAAACGGAAGGTTTGTTCGTGGCAGGGGATTGTAGAACTAAAGCGGTAAGGCAAGTTTCTACTGCGGTTGGCGACGGCGCAGTTGCGGCAACCAACGCTTGCATTTACATTGAAAGTTTAGGTTAAAAGTTAAATTAAATGATAAAAAATTTTAATAGAAGGGATAATTAAAAACGATTATTCCTTCTATTTTTTTAGTTTAATTTGCTTGACTAATATATTAGTTAAAGAGTATATTATTTACAAAAGGGGAAAGGTATGATAAAAGCCGTTTTAATTGATATCGATAACACTTTATTAGACTTTCATAAGTGCGCCCCGCTCGCGGTTAAAAATGCGTTTATTAAATATGGAATTAATTATAAAGAAGAATACGCCCCGATTTTTTTAAAGATTAACGATTCTCTTTGGCAAGAGATTGAAAACGGAACTCTTACTAGAGAAGAACTTTTCAAAATTCGTTTTAAGCGCGTGTTTAGCGCGCTTGATATTGATTTTAATGCGGAAAAGATAGAAACGGAATTTAGAAAAGAACTCTTTAATTCTGCAATTGCCGTTGACGGCGCTATGGATATGCTTAAATATTTATCTGTAAAATATAAACTTTACGCGGCGAGTAACGGAATGAGCGACCAGCAAATAAACAGGCTTAAAATTGCAGGTATGTTTGATTATTTTACAGATTTTTTCCTTTCTGAAAAGTTAGGCTATCAAAAACCCGATAAAAGGTTTTTTGACGGGGTTTTTAAGGCACTAAAAGGCGTTTTGCCAAGTGAAACCGCTTTGATAGGGGATTCTATTAGCGCAGATATAAAGGGCGGTCTTTTGTGCGGGATATTTACAGTTTGGTATAATCATAATAAAACCGCGCCGTCAATAGAAATTAAACCGAATTTTACCATAGAAAGTTTAAGCGAAATAAATAAAATTTTATAGGAGAATTATTATGGCAGTTATAAACACAAAAAAACTTGTTATATGCGCTATGCTTACTGCTTTAACGGCGCTTGCAACTATAGTTATACAAATTCCATCACCTATGAGCGGTTACGTTAATTTGGGTGATGCCGTGGTTCTTTTTTCCGCGTTTATTTTAGGTCCTTTACTCGGCGCTATATCAGCAGGGCTTGGCTCGGCGCTTGCGGATATTTTAACGGGTTACGTTATTTACGCGCCTGCAACGCTTATAATAAAAGCAACTATGGCGGTTGTTGCATATTTAATATTTATAGTTATTAAAAAAGCCTTTAATAAAAATTTGCCGGCGTTGATATTAGGTGGTATTGTTGCTGAACTAATAATGGTTGCGGGGTATTTTTTATACGCTTGCCTTATTATGGGTGAAGGCATAGCCGCCGCGGCAAGTATCCCCGGAAATCTTGTTCAAGGTTTGATAGGTGTAATTATAGGCACGGCTATAAGCGTGTTTTTCGTTCATAAAAATCCTTTTGATAAAAGTGAATAATAAAACTTTGGTCGGGCGTTGACAAACGCCCGCCTTTTTGTTATACTTAAAAAGATATGGAAAACGTTGTTAAAGATACTACTATTTCGGGCGCAAAGTCTGATTATAAAACGGAATTACTTAAAAACGGCGCGTTGGCGTTCGTACCCGGTGGGAACAGTATGTGGCCCACGTTAAAGCACCGTGGGCAATCCGTAATAGTGTTACCAAAAACGCAAAAATTAAAACGCTTTGACGTTGCGCTTTATCAGCGCGCGGATGGTAAGTTCGTTCTGCACAGGGTTATGCAACCTACCGAATACGGCTATATTATTTGCGGTGATAGCCAGTTTGCTTTGGAAAAAGTGCTTGAAGAGCAAGTTTTCGGGGTGATGAGCGGATTTTACCGCGGTAAAAAATATATAGAATGTAGTGATATAAAATATATTAAGCAGGTTGAGCGTTGGTATAAGCGTAAAACTCTACGCAAAATTAGGCTTAAATGGTTTTTCTTTAGAATAAAAATAAAGAGTAAATTAAAAAGAATATACGCTAAAATTTTTAGAAAAGGAGCGTAGAAAATGTACGATTTAGTTTCGCTTGGTAAAAAAGCAAAGCAGGCGGCGGCAAGGTTAAATATGCTTTCCGAAGAAGTTAGAAATTCGGCGCTTATAAGGGCGGCAAGCCTTTTAAGATTAAATGCAGAATATTTAATGGCGGAAAATACTGCGGATATTTTAAGCGCTAAAGAAAAGGGAATGTCTGATGCGTTTATTGATAGGCTCACCTTAAACGAAAAGGTTATTGAAGGTATGGCTGTTGGGCTAGAACAAGTTGCCACCCTTAAATGTCCGCTTGATGAAATAGTTTATTCGCACGAGAATAAAGAGCAGGGTATAAGTATTATAAAAAAGACCGTACCTTTCGGGGTTGTGGGTATTATTTACGAATCCCGCCCGAACGTTACGGCAGATGCTTTTGCGCTTTGTTTTAAAACGGCAAACGCAGTTATATTAAAGGGCGGTAGTGATTCGCTCCGTTCTAATATTGCAATAGTAAAAGTTTTAAAAGAAGCGCTTAACGGTTGCGGTATTGATACAAACGCCGTTTCGGTAATCGAAGATACTTCAAGGGAAACGACAACTGCGTTTATGAAAATGAATAAATACGTTGACCTTTTAATTCCAAGGGGTAGCGCGTCGCTAATTAAAGCGGCTGTGGAAAATTCTACTATACCTATTATTGAAACGGGTACGGGGAATTGCCACGTTTACGTTGATAAAAGCGCTGATATTGATATGGCTGCAAAAATTATATTTAACGCTAAAACACAACGCTATAGCGTTTGTAACGCGTGTGAATCTATAGTAATTCATTCGGAAATTTTAGATTCTGCGCTACCTAAAATTGCAGAAGCGTTAAAAGAAAAGCAAGTGGAAATCCGCACGGATGAAAGGGCGAAAGAAGTTATTAAAGATTATCCGTTTTTATCTTCCGCAACAGAAGAAGACTTTTATACCGAATACGGCGCGGCAATAATTTCAGTTAAAACGGTTGATTCTTTAGAACAGGCTATTGAGCATATAAACGAACACGGCACGCGCCACTCTGAATCAATTATTACTGAAAATCTTGAAAACGCGCAAAAGTTCTTAAATGAAGTTGACGCGTCTTCCGTTTATCATAACGCATCCACTCGTTTTACTGACGGTTTCGTTTTCGGCTTGGGTGCAGAAATCGGCATAAGCACGCAAAAAATGCACGCTCGCGGACCTATGGGGCTTTCCGCTTTGGTAACTACAAAATATATTATAAAAGGCAACGGCGCTGTTAGAAAATAAAAATTAAACCCCACCGAATTAACTCGGTGGGGTGATTTTTTATGCTTTTTTAACTACTACGCAAGTTTTTATACCGTAATAATTAAATAAATCAATCGCGCGTTTATCTATAATTTCACCACAAGTCGCTATAGGTACGGCGGGTGGACAAGAAACGGTAACGTCTGCTAGAATTCGGTTTTCCGCGTCGTTCACGCTTATAATTTCCGTTGGGGAAAGCAAGGCTTCGTGTGGGGTTAAAGCCCGTTTTAACGCGCGTAACGCGGGGGGACGGCTTAAAATTTCAGGCTTTTTTGGGATAGAAAGTAAAACTTTTTTAATGCTTTCAAGATGTTCGCTATTTTCTAAAGTAAACATTAAAACAACGTAATCACTATCGTAAAATTCAGGTATTATGCCGTTACTTAGTAGTAGGTTGTTTAATTCATAGCCGTAATAACCGTATTTTTTTGCGTTTAACACAATTTTAAGCGGTTCGCTATCGATTAAATTATAACCTGCTTTTTTTAGCGTTTCTTTTAATTTATCTAATTGCTCGGTAAAAAAGTTAAGTTTTTCTTTATATCCGTCTGAAATATATTCGTTTACAAGGTCTAAAGACTGCAAAATTAAATAAGACGGACTTGTTGAGCCGAATAAAGATAGAGCGTTTTTTGCTTGACTTATAAAGTCACTTGGCGCGTCTTTTGCTAGGTGCAAATACGCCGCGCCCGTGAGCGCAGGCAAGGTTTTATGCGCAGAATCAGCGCAAGCAGTCGCGCCTAGGTCGATAGGGTGAAGTGAAGTTTTTAAAAATTTGGTGTAAGCGCCGTGCGCGTTATCAACCAAAAGTAAAATTCCACTTTTTTTGCAAAACTCGGCAATACCTTTTATATCGGTAATATTACCTAAATAGTCTGGGCTAGTGATATAAACGGCAAGTGGTTTATCGGAAAGAAGGTTTAATTTATCTTTAATCGTATCTACCGAAATGTTACAGGTAAGGTAAGAATTATCGTTAAAACCGTAAAGCCATTCAACGCTAATATCTAAAAGCGCGCAGGCGCTTATAAAGGATTTGTGCGCGTTTCTGCCTGCTAAAATTAAAGGTTTAAT
This sequence comes from Clostridia bacterium, assembly GCA_017505675.1. Lineage (GTDB taxonomy): Bacteria > Bacillota > Clostridia > Christensenellales > Borkfalkiaceae > UBA1259. Next base: position 24,526 of record JAFVOV010000067.1, on the reverse strand, counting down.
ATTATGTGCTTTAGCGTGTTTTAAGGCAAGATAGAGCATAGCGCGTATTGCGTGGGAAGAGCCTTCCGTAGAATAAAAAGTGTTCGCGCCGAAAAGTGAACTTGCGTTTTCTTCACTTTTCTTTATTATACCGCTTGCTGAATAAAGACTGTCTGCGCCGTCAATTTCAGTTATATCCGCGCGTTCGTTACCCGTAAGGTTTTTGCCTTTATGCCCCGGCATATGTAACCTTAAAGGGTTTTTTAAGGAATATTCGGTTATAAAATCACGAATAGGCGTATCCATTATTTTTTACCGTTAAGAGCCCTGGAAATTGCAACCATAATGGCGCATTCCATTCTCTTTCTGAAAAGTTCGCAACCGTATTTATATACGCCTTTAACAGAGCCCGTTGCGTGATAAGCGTTTGCAGCGCATCCGCCCGAGCAGTAAAGTTTTGCCCAGCAGTCTTTGCAGTCGGGGCGCGCGTATACGTTGCAGTCTGCAAATTCTTTTTGAATTTTGGTGTTGGTTACACCTGAATAAATATCGCCTAACTTAAATTTTTCATCACCGACGAACTGGTGGCAGGGGTAAAGGTCGCCCCAAGGGGTAACAGCCATATATTCCGTACCAGAGCCACAACCGGATATGCGCTTATATATGCAAGGACCGCCCGTTAAATCTATCATATAATGGTAAAAAGTAAAAGGCTTACCTTCTTTATCTTTTTCTATCATAAGTTCGGCAAGTTTTTCATACTGCTCTAAAACGACGGGCAAGTCTTTTTCAGTTAGTTCACCAGGGTCGCCTGCCGCGCAAACTACGGGTTCCATACTTAATTCGTTAAACCCTAAATCGAGCATTACTTTTATATCTTCTAAAAAGTCGGGGTTAGAGTGAGTGAAAGTTCCGCGCATATAGTAATTTTTACCGCCACGCGCTTCAACTAATTTTTGGAATTTAGGCACTATTTTTTCCCAACTGCCGTTACCAGCGTAATCAACCCTAAACTTATCGTGAATTTCCTTTCTACCGTCAAGTGATAAAACTACGTTACTCATTTCCTTATTTGCAAAATCTATAACGTCATCATCAATAAGCACGCCGTTAGTGGTAAGGGTAAAGCGGAAGTTTTTATTCTTTTCTTTTTCAATGCTACGCGCGTATGCAACTAGTTTTTTAACCACGTCAAAATTCATAAGCGGTTCGCCACCGAAAAAGTCAACTTCTAAATTGCGTCTAGAACCAGAATTTTCAACTAAAAAATCAAGCGCTCTTTTTCCAACTTCATAACTCATAACGGCGCGTTCGCCGTGGTACTTACCTTGGCTTGCAAAGCAATACGAGCAGTTAAGGTTGCAGGTGTGCGCAACGTGTAAGCAAAGCGCCTTAATAACGCCGGCTGTTTTTTCTTTAAGTTTACCTGCCATAGGCTCGAAAACGTCAGGGGAAAAGAGTTTGCCTTTTTTTACTAAATCTTCAACCTGAAGATAACATTCTTCAATATCGGCGTCAGTTATATCCGCGCGGTTAGAGTATTTTGCTTTTATGTCTTTTAAGACCGCGTCTTTATCGCATTTTTCGTAAACGGAAATTATATCGTAAGCGACTTCGTCAACAACGTGAACTGCGCCCGAACAAATATCTAAAACTATATTATAACCGCCAAGTTGATATTGATGTACCATTAAATTGCTCCTTTGTGAATAAAAATACCGCCTTTATCAGGCGGTATAATTTTTCAGCATTTTCTTATTCGCTTTCTTTAGCGTTTTCACATTGCTGATTTGCGATACCACAACTGGTCTTGCAAGCAGACTGACAAGAAGTTTGGCATTCGCCACAGCCACCGTTTTTAGCGCTTTCGCAAAGGTTGCGGGTTTCAATAGTTTCAATATGTTTCATTTGGGGTAACCTCCGTAATTTTAGTGATTATTTTAATTTATTATATCATTATCCGTTTATAAAGTCAATGCAAATATCAAAATTAAACGGTATAATTTAAATTTTTTATCTATAGTTTAATCAAGTAATATCGTATCCGCGTAATTTTACGTTTGGAATAGCTTGTTTTATTATTTGTAAAAACTCTAAAGCGGTATTGTCGTCAACTGCGGTTAAGCCGGATATAATACAACTTCCGCCGTCTTTAAATTTTTGTAAGAAATATTTTTTAGCGCCACTAATCCATTCGCCTATTAAAGTAGCGTTTTCCTTTTTGTGATATTCGTTTATAAGAGTGGTTCTAAACTCATAGTCAACTTTTGCGGTTAAAAAGTAATCTACTGATTTTTCAACCTTTAAAGTATCGTATTGATTAAACCCGATAATCTTTGCGTAAGACGCTCTATCGTTTTTTATATCCATTGCAAAATAATCAACAAGCCCGTTTTCGTTTAACGTCTTAATTAAATCGGGCGCTGTGCCGTTAGTGTCTAGTTTAACTTTTAGTTTTAGCGCTTTTATTTTTTCGATAAACGCGGGTAAATCTTTTTGAAGGGTAGGCTCTCCGCCGGAAATGCAAACGCCGTCAATTATCCCTGTTCTCTTTTTTAGGTAAGATAGAACTTCGCTTTCGGGGATAGAAGGTAGGGTTTTAAAGTCTAAAACGAGCGGCGAATTGTGGCAAAACGGGCATTTAAAATTGCATCCGCCGGTAAATACCGTTGCAGCCACTAAACCGTCGTAATCGACGAGCGACATTTTTTCTAAACCCAAAATTTCCATAACGTTCTCCTTATAATAAATATTATACCCGTTTAATATTTGCTTGTCAAATAATTTAAATTATGATATGATAACTGTACTTAAAAGGAGAATTTATGAAAGCAGTTATACAGCGCGTTTTAAGCGCAGATTTAAAAGTTGACGGTAAACTTATTTCTGAAATAGGGCAGGGCTACGTTATATTTTTAGGCGTAAAAAAAGGCGATACCAAAGAAACGGCTGATTACTTTATTAAAAAAATTCCGCCACTCCGCATCTGTGAAGATGAAAACTGCAAGATAAATAAATCCATAGTTGATACTAATGGCGAAATTCTGCTCGTTTCGCAGTTCACGCTTTACGCTAATACTTCGCACGGTAACCGCCCGGATTTTTTATCTGCTGAAGCGCCTGATAAGGCAAACGAACTTTACGAATACGTTTTAGAAGGGCTTATTAAGCAAGGTTTAACGGTTAAAAAGGGCGTTTTTGGCGCAGATATGAAGATAAACCAAATTAACGACGGACCTTTTACCGTTATTTTAGAAAAAGATATGTAAATAATAAAACCGCCACGATATTTAGCGTGGCGGTTATTTATTTTTAATACTATTTTTATTTTAGTAATTCGTCCATGAAATAAGCGTTCGTACAAGCGAATTTACCGTTTTTATCTTTAATCGTTATGCGAATAAATTTATCTTCTTTTGAAACTTTAAATTGCGCTTCGGTAACTTGTTCGCCGTCTTTTGCGCGTATTATTGTTCCGCGCCTTATTGCGTTTGTTAGGGTAATGGTGCTTACGGGAGCGGTGGTTATATGTAAAGTGTCGCCATCAAGATAAAGTTCTTTTATTAACGGACCGTTAGAAGAATAAAAATATCCGTTTACGAGTGAATTTATAACGCTTTGATAATCAAGTTTATCACTTTTAAGCATAATAAATCCGCCCATATCGTTAATTTTGTTGTGGTTATCGTCTGCGGCAATGCAAAAAATGCGTTTACCATCGCGTAGCATATCTTCGTATACGCGCGGATTATATTCGTCAAAACCAACCATATTGCAGTCGCAGTTGTAAATTTCCATTGCGTCCATACCGATATAATTCATATATTCGCGGTAAGTTTCGCCAGACCAAGTGGGGTGATTATAAGTAGTGAAAAAGCCTGCTTTTTTTGCTTCTTTAAATAAGGTGTTTGCGCATTCTGCGCTATATTCGCGCTCGTAATCTGGTAAGGTTTTATCGTAATTTATTTGCTCAACGTATTTAACGCCGTTACCGATAAAATACTTTTCACGGTGAAATAAAACGGGCGTGTTTAACTTATCGTTTTTAGCAATAAGGCAAGCGTGGAAAGTTCTATTATAGTAATTTTTAGTAGGATAATTTTCGTAAATTTCCCATTCGTAACCGTTGAGCGCAAGAAAGTTTTCGTCAGTTAAATCGTTATGCGTTAAAAATACGTCGTGGTCGGTAAACGCAACGATAGAATATCCGTTATCCGCGTAAAGTTTTTTAACTTGTTCGGGGGAAAGCATACCGTCGGAAATATTAGTGTGGCAATGTAAGTTGGCTTTGTAAAAGTTACCTGATTTTGGCAATAAATATTTTTTCATAATTTTACCTATTTAATTTATATAAAACAAAAAGCAACTAAAAAAGTTGCTTAAATAGTTTATTTTTTCTTTTCAGTTTCAGGGGAATTCTTTTTTTGTTTATAATTTTCAAGCGCGATAGCAAGTTGGTCGCCACAAGAAGTGTTACTTCTGCATTTAATTCCTTTAAGGGTAGAAATAACTTCGTCAATATGTTTTCCGTCAACTAACCTTGCAACTGCTTGAAGGTTTCCACTACATCCGCCTATAAATTTAACGTTTGTAACGGTATCGTTTTCGGTTACGTCAAATAAAATTTGTCTTGAGCAAGTTCCTCTGGTCATGTAAGTTTGCATTTAAATATCTCCTAATAAAACTAATCTACTAAATTTTCATAAATATTGCGGTATACGTCCGGCGCTTTTTCGCCCCACTTTTTATAAATATCTTTGGCGATTTGCCTGTTTGGAACAACTAATTTTAATTCCAAAACGGGTTGGGCGGGTTCAATGATTTTTAAATATACGGTATAAGTTCCGTCTTTATTCATAAAATAGTCTGCAACGCACTCTTGCTTTCTGCGGTATTTTGCGCGGTTGACTTTAATAAATAAAGAAATTTCTTCACGGGTAGACGCGGGGATATTTATAAAAAAGTTAGCAAGGCATATACGCCCGTCGGGGGTGATGGTGTAAAGCGGTTCACCGCTGTTGCCTATATTATAAATCCATCCGCATTCTAAAAGTTGGTTTAATATGGGTTGGCAGTCCATATACGCAAGCCAGTTGTTTGACGAGCAACACATATCAAGCACCGTGTTTTCTGACAGCGGTACTTCCATTTTGTCAAAGACGAAAAGGAGTATTAACTTGTTTAGTGACGAATCCCCTTTTACCTGCATAAACCAAAAATCTCCATATTACTGTTTTTTATTATACCACAAAAATAAAATTTGTAAAGAACTTTACTGAAAAAATTGTAAAAAAGTGACAAAATAAGTTTATAAAGTCAAAAAAGTATGATATAATTAGTAGAGATTTATTTTGATATTAAACGGAGGAAACTGTTTTGACAAAATATGAAGAACTCACCGCGTTTTTAGAACGCGCTGAAGAACTTATTGATTCAAAATATATTATTGCGGACGTAAAAATTGCAAACTTACTTAAAACCATAGCGCTTTCTAATACGCTACTTGCTTTATTTAAAAACTGCTTAACGGATTTTGATTATGCGGGCGCGCAAAAGAAGTATTTGGTTAAAAGTCAATTTTTATCTGCAGATAAAGGCGAATTCGTTTTGCCACCAAATTCAAGAGAGTTGCTTGCGTTTATCTTTGCAACGCTTATTGATATTGATGCTAAAAGAATAAATATGAGTGAATTTATCACCAAATATTTTTACGTTGACGGCAGTTTCGCTTCCGGGTACGACGCTTTTATTACGGGTATGATTAAACCCTTTAAGAACACCGTTAAAATGCTTATGGAAAGCGTTATTGACGGCAAACTTCAAGACCCCGTTGAAGCGCTTAACGAAGAAGAAAAAAAGCGTGAAAAAGAAAGAGCGGAAAAAGAAGAGCGCGACGCTAAAGAAAAAGAATTGCTTGAAAAAACCTACGGCGTAAGCGTAAAGGCTATAAAAGAACTTTTGGTTGAAGATAAGCAAAAGGTTAGAAACGGCAAACTTAAAGATAAAAACGACGTTCTTTTGGTTATAGACATGCTTGCAAACGTTATTGAAAGCGAAGATAAAGATGCGATTGAATACGCTTTCGTTGCGTATAGATACCTTGCTATAGCGCACCGTTTAACCTTTTGGGGTAGGGTTAAAAAGATTTCAAAATATTTAAAGGATATTGTAAATGCAATTTAAGGAAGAAACGGTTAAAAAAACTTATATCCATAAAGGCAAAATTTTGAATTTAAGAAAAGACGATATCGTTTTGCCGAACGGAGAGCCTGCGGTGCGTGAAGTTATAGAACATAGCGGTGGTAGCGCGATACTTTGCGAACGTGACGGGAAAATCTTGCTCGTTAAGCAATTCCGTTATCCTTATAAAGAAGAAATTTGGGAAATCCCAGCGGGTAAACTTAACGCAGGGGAAACGCCTGAACAAACTGCGCTCCGCGAACTTGAAGAAGAAGGCGGTGTTAAAGCCGATAAGGTTATAAAGTTATTTGACGTTTATCCTTCGCCTGCGTATACTGATGAGATTATAAGAATTTATCGCGCGGAAGGGATAACTGAAACTAAAGTTCACCTTGATGAAGACGAATTTTTGACGGGTGAATGGTTCGATAAAAAAGAAGTAAAAAAAATGATAGATAAGGGTATAATAAAAGACGCTAAAACAATTATTGCGGTTTTAAGTATCCTTGAAAAATAAGGGAAAGTGCTGAAAACTTGTTAAAAGGACGGACAAAACTTTGAAAAGAACTGACGTAAGAAACGTTGCTATTATCGCGCACGTTGACCACGGTAAAACCACGCTTGTCAACGAGATGTTAAAACAAGGCGGAATATTCCGTGAAAATCAAGACGTTATGGATAGGGTTATGGACTCTGGCGATTTGGAAAGAGAACGCGGAATTACCATACTTGCAAAAAACACTTCGGCGTTTTATAACGGCGTAAAAATAAATATAGTTGATACGCCCGGTCACGCAGACTTCGGTGGAGAAGTTGAGCGTGTTTTAAAGATGGTAAACGGCGTTTTGGTACTTGTAGACGCTTGTGAAGGCCCTATGCCACAAACGCGTTTCGTTATGCAAAAGGCGCTTGAACTTAATCATAAACTTATTATAGTAGTAAATAAAATTGACCGCCCGGACGCAAGGCTTTCTGAAGTTCAAGATGAAATTTTAGAACTTCTTTTTGACCTTAACGCAAGTGACGACCAAATTGATAGCCCCATTATTTTCTGCTCTGGTAGGGCGGGTACTGCAAGTACCGACTGCAAGGTACAAGGAACAGACCTTACCCCCTTGTTTGACGCTATAATAAACCATTTTGAGCCACAAGAAGTGGATATGGATGGGCCTTTCCAAATGTTAGTTTCATCTATTGACTATAACGAATACGTTGGTAGAATAGGTATCGGTAGAATAGAGCGTGGCAAGGTTTCCGTCAATCAAGAAGTTCAAACTTGCAACTATAATATCACGGGTAAAGAAGTTAAAGGTAAACTCGTTAGCATTTATCAAATAGAAGGGTTAAATAGAGTTGCCGTTGAAGACGCTAAAGCAGGCGATATAGTGTGCGTAAGCGGACTTGAAAACATTTCTATCGGCGATACGATTTGCGCTCCGCAGTTGGTTGAACCCGTGCCGTTCGTTAAGATTTCCGAGCCTACGGTTGAGATGTTGTTTTCCGTAAACGACAGCCCGTTTGCTGGTAAAGAAGGTAAGTTCGTAACTACGCGTCATCTACGCGATAGGTTGTTTAAGGAAATGTTAAAGGACGTTTCTTTGCGTGTAGAAGAAACTGATTCCGCTGATTCATATAGGGTTTGCGGTAGGGGTGAAATGCACTTATCTATTTTGATTGAAACAATGCGCCGCGCAGGTTACGAGTTCCAAGTAGGCGCGCCTAAAGTAATGTTCAAAGAAGAAAACGGCGTTATGCTTGAGCCTATGGAAAGGTTAGTAGTTGACGTTCCTGAAGATAAGACGGGTAGCGTTTTCTCTAGTATGGGCGTTAGAAAAGGCGAACTTTTACAAATGGAAAATATCGGTAGCAGAATAAGGTTAGAATTTAAAGTTCCTGCAAGGGGATTGTTTGGATATAAAAGTCAGTTTTTAACCGAAACCAGAGGCGAAGGCGTTTTCAATACCATATTCTACGGATACGAAGAATTTAAGGGCGAGATTGAACGCAGGGCGACAGGTTCTTTAGTTGCGTTTGAAACGGGCGAAGCGGTTACTTACGGGCTATTTAACGCGCAGGGCAGGGGGCAACTGTTTATCGGCGCAGGCACTCAAGTTTATGAAGGTATGGTAGTTGGCGTATGTCCGAAAAATGAAGATATTAGCGTAAACGTATGTAAGAAAAAACACTTAACTAATACGCGCGCATCAGGCTCTGACGACGCTCTCCGCCTTGAAACGCCGAAAATTATGAGTTTAGAAGAGGCAATGGAGTTTATTAACGACGACGAAATGCTTGAAATTACTCCTAAAAATATAAGAATAAGAAAGAAAACTTTAGACACCGAAACTAGATTAAAAAGAAAGGCAAAAGGGCTTGAATAAAAAATAATTTAATATGTTAAAAGCCGCCGTTACGCATCAGTAACGGCGGCTTTTTTAATTTTCTTTATCGTATACGGACTTTAGAAGTTTAAGCCTATCTTCATCACGTTGAATTCTGCCTTTATCGTTTTTAAGGTTTTGCTGAAATTGTTTAGGAGAAACGTAATTTAATTTTTTAAATTGACGGTAAAAGTTTACAGAATCGTTAAACCCAACTTCCTGCGCTATTTGAGCGATAGTGAGTTTGCCTTCGTGAAGTAAGTCCATAGCCTTTTCAATCCTAAACGCGGTTAGGTATTGCTTTATTGAAAGCCCTTTTATGCTTACGAAAAGGTGGGAAAGATAAGTTCTGTTTAAGTGTAAGTGTTTTGCAATAGTGTCAACGGAGATATTAGTAGTGTAATTTTGTTGAATAATATCTTCAGCAATTTTAACGTATCTGTTTTTATCGGTGTTAATTTTGTCGTTTGCTTTGTTGCGCTTGAAAAAATAATAGAATATTTCAAAAAGCACCATATTCGCTTTCATTACGCGGTTAAACGAGTCGTATGATAAAAGTTTAAAAATTGCGGCAAGTTTTTTCTTTACGTAGTCGCTTTCCGTGCTTATAACGGGGCTATCAATAGAGAACCCCATTCTACTCATAAGCGAAGGCCCGTCCGGGCTGTTAAACGCAAGGTAATAAAGTTTAAACGGCGCGTCCACGTCGGATTTGGTTGCGTAGGGCATACCGCGCGGAATATAGCAAACGTCACCCTTTTTTATGGGAAAGGTTTTGCCGTTTAGAATATAACTGCCCGTGCCGTCGTAAATAGCGAAAAAGCCGTAGTGATGAATAGATGGATTTTCACTTAATAAATATGAATGCCTATCCACGCCACAGTTGTTGATTTTTACGTTAAAATTTTCAATTTGGTTGATAACCCTAACATCTCTATTTTTCATAAATTCCCCGAAAGGCTGTAAAATTTTTCAGCCATTATTGTTATACACTAAAAAATGGAAAAAATCAACATATTAAACAAAAATAAATGTTAAAAAACACTCAATACAAACAAAACGCAATAAATTTTTTTAAGAATGTATTGAAACCGACTTTTTTGCTATGGTAACATTATAATACAGTATGGTGCCATAATTTTAAATTCATTTAGAGGGACATCCCTCTATGCTTTAGCATAAACCGCTAAAGCATAAACGGATTTTGATGGATTTAATTTAATAAAATTTCCAAATTTTGGAAAAAAGGAGCAAAATGTTGGGTACGAAAAAGAAAATTTTAACACTTTTAACAACACTTTCGGTAATTTTTATTATCGCGGGCTTTTGTACCTTCGGCGCATTTGCGGCAACGCAAAGAATTCACGTTGTTGCAGATGAAAACGGTTACGTTGCAAGTGAAGAAGTTTACGTTATTGATTCAAACGATTCTGTTAACGTTACTTTTGATTTGCCTTACGTTATTAACACCGGTGAAAGTTACGTTGGTTTCGGTATCGTAAAAGCAGAAGAACTTAATTCTTCGCTAATTGACGCGGATAATAGTGAGTTCGGCTACGCAGTTCTTTTTGATAACGAAACTTCAGTTATCGGTTCGGAAAACGTAGTTATTGATAACGCCAAATACGGTAAAACCGAACTTTTAAAGCGTGACTATGCTTATAAGGCAACGTTTGACAATGGAAACGGAACTTTCGTTTTGGAAAAGAAAATTTCCGGCTCAAACCTTTATTCTACCGTTCAAAAGGTAACGGGGCTTAAAACCTTAAGTGACGGCGAATACGTTTTCGGGTTTATGTTCTCTAAAGGCGCAGAACTCGTTATGGACGCGCTTTCATTTAATTATACCGAAGTGTGCGCTAATGTTGACGATACACCCGCTTACGCTACTGAATTGAACAAGGTTGACGGTGGCGCGTTCGTTGAGTTAGATAGCGCAACTGGTAAAAAGGTTAATTATTCAAATAAAAATACCGTTTCTACTTTAGACGGTGAAGAAATCGTAGTTTCACTTGAAACGTCTACTTTTAGCGTTGACGGCGGAAAGATAGGTTTTGCTATCGGTAAAGATAAGAGCGCTGACGGAATAATCGGTGGAACGGGCGCGATATTTTATTCTTTTAACCAGTCTCAAGGCGTAACCAAATACTTAAACGGCGATTTTGAAAACGGCACGTTTATTGACGATTTCGTTGAAGTAAACTCAATTTTTACTTCAGGCAGAAGCGTTAAAGCAAGATTTAATTTTGTTACAAACACCTTTACGCTTTTAGTTCGTTTATCTGAAGGCGTTGCATTTAAAGAAGTGTTTACCGATACGAACGCTAATTTACCGTCCGGTGATGTTTACGTAGGGTTACAGATGGTTGATAAGGTACATATTAAAATGCCGTCAATTTCCGTTTATTTCCCAGCGGACATAAAGTCTTATGCAACGGAAGGCCCTGAACTCGTTTTTGACGAAGGTGACCTTGAGTATGAAAAAACGTCTACTAGCGAAAAGATTTCTCTCGTTCAACCCGGCGATAGCGCGCCTTGCCGTTTTATTTACACGGAAGACCCCGTTACCGTAGGGGACGACGAAAGCGTTATAGTTTATATGGAAAATATCCGTTGGACTATGGAATCGCCAAACTATTACCAAAAAACTTCGTTTACTTTTGCTAACGGCAAATCTCACGAAGGCGCTTACGGAAGTTTCTACACGGAAAACACTTGCGTTTCAATGCAATACGATTTAAACCGCGGAACTTATTATTTAACTAATAACGCCGATATGCCGGCAGACCAAAAGAACTTGGTTGTTACGTACGCAATAACTTTTTATAGTTTATTTAAAGAAGCAGGTAACAATATAATGGCGGTGTTTAGCCCCAAACTCAACACTTATAAACTATATATGAAGAGCGCGGTTGAACCTGATTATACTTTGTGGCAAACCTTTACCGTACCGCAGGCTGCGCAAGGTTGCGTTGACAATACTTTATACGTCGGTTTTGAAATGTACGGCGGTATGACCATTGAAGTTGATGAATTTAAGGTGTACACGGCAAAGAACGAAGATATTGCCGCATCAGCAGAACAAGAAATGGAATTTAAGGGTGAAGGTGAAAGGACTGACGGCGGTTTAGTTCTTAATGCAACGGCTGACGCGTACGCATCTTTCGAGCCGTTTACCGTAAGCGAAGATTACGACTATTTGGCGCTTGAATATTCTATTGAAAGCATTTCTTATACTGACGCTAATTATACACTCGGTTATCTTATTACCGACGGCGACACTTTGCCTGCCGACCCCGAAGTTATCGATAGGGAAGTTGAAGGTAATCCCGTAATAAGCGGTAGTTTTATTGACGGCGATACTTCTGATTTTTATGCGTTTATAGCGTCAGACGGTTTGACGGAAACTATGAACGATAAGATGCGTAACTTTTTGTTCCATATGGGTTACTCTTTAAGGGCGTTGTTCTCGTTTAAGGACGGCACGGTAACTATGCAATATAAACCGCAGAACGGTTACAGTTGGAACAACATTACAGTATACGACGATTTGAAAGAATACGAAGTTGGCTCAACCGTAAGAGTTGCGCTTATGGTTGAAGATACCACTAAACTTGCTTTAAGCGATTTGCGCGCTTATACGATTAAAGATTATCGGCCAACCGATACTTACGTTTACGAAGGCGCAACGGCTGACGATATCGGTAGCGCTACAATGTGCACGGTAACGGCGTTAAACGATAACGCGGCGGCGGGTAAGGTTTACATAGATGAAGACGGCGTTGATGAAAAAACTTTAATCACGTCTACGGAAATTACCCTTTACGCAGAAGTTTATAACGAATACGTTTTCGACGGTTGGTATTTAGGGAACAGCAGAGTTTCTAAAGATATTGAATATACGGTTATCGCATTGCAGTCCGAGCAATATACTGCAAAATTCTTACCGGCAAGTATGGTGGTTATAAACAACGGTAAAGATAAGGCGGCAAGCGTAGTAAACAGATATTTTGCAAGTGGCTTGGATTTAGGTATTATGCCTGAAAACGTTCAAAAATATAATTTTGACGGTTGGACTATTGCTTATAAAGAAAGAACTGCTACGGCTGAAACGGTTGTATGTAAATATTATTTAGGTCTTTCCGCGTTAGACGATAGCGCTAATATGTTAAACGGTAATACTAACCTTAAAGTTTGGGGAACGCTAAAGAACGAACTTACCGCAACCGATACTTGTTCGGTAGTTACCGAAAGTACGGGCGGAAACAGAATAACGTTCGGTATGTTCTCAATAGTTGATAGAGCGGGTTATGAAGACGGCTCTTTGATAATCAATATCCCCGCGCTTGATTCTGAATTTGATGCTGATGGAAATCCCACAACTGAAAGATTTGTGGAAATCACCGCAAATTACGTTAAAAAGGACGTTCAAAGTTCTTTAATTACTGAAGAAGAATATAGCCAAGAATATCAAGAAAATCTAAAAAAGATTTTCACGGCGTTTATTATCACGGCAACTTGCACGGTTGCATTAGTAATCGTACTTATTGTAATAAAAAAACGTTTCATTAAGAAATAGGCTCTATCATAAACAATAGCCAAAAAAATAAAAAAAGGAGAAAAATGAAATGAAGAAATTTTTAGTTTTAGTTTTATCGGCAGTTATGGCGTGCGGAACTCTCGCAGGCTGTGGCGGTGGTGGCAAAGGTGAAAACACCCTTTGGATAGGTTATCAAGAATCCGGTTACGGTAAAGCGTATCTTGAACAGGTTATTGCTAACTTTGAAGCAAAATATCCGGAATACGATATAGTTATCAATAGGTCGGATAAAGGTTTTTCTGAACTTGCAAAAACGGAAATTGAAACCGATTATACCAAAGAAGATTTACTTTTGATTGACGATATCCGCGTTTACGACTTTGCCCGCGCAGGTAAACTCGTTGAAATTTCAGATGTTTACGCTGAATCTTTCGGCGACGACGAAGGCAACACCATTGATAGCGCTCTTCTTGACGGCGCTAAAGCGCTTGGTACTGCTGAAGGAACTGACGGCACGGTTGGCTATTACTCAATAAGCACGGGCGAACCTATTCAGTCGTTAGTATTAAATAGAACGGTTGCTGATTATTATGAAGGTTTATCCGCTTGGGGTTCTAAAAAGAAATTTGACAGCGTTAAAACTGTTGCAGACCTTAACACTTGGGTTAAAAATATTATGAGTTTATCTGAAACTTATCCGTTTACCTATCTTGACGGTTCTGGTTCAGGCCCTGTAAAAGGATATAGTTACCCCGGTAAATATCCTGGATATTTTGACAGTATGGTTTCTTCTTGGTGGGTGCAATACTCTGGTTATGACGCTTATCAAGATTTCTTCGCAATGGAAAATGCAGACGTTTATAAAGATATCGGTAGGTTAAAAGCGTTTGAAGCGTTTGAATCGCTTGACCTTGAAAATACGGCTATTGATACCTGTATTAACGCAGACCACATTGAATCGCAAAACCTTTTCGTTTCTGGTAGAGCGGTGCTTATTCCTAACGGCGCGTGGATTGCTTACGAATCAAAGGGTAGTATTTCAAGTTGGGGCGCTACTATAGAAATGGTGCGCGTACCTTATATAGATTCAACGCATAAATCTACTGACGTGTTGTTCTGTGGCGGTGGCGGTATCGGTATTATACCTAACCGTGAAGATACCAACGTTGAACTTGCTAAAAAGTTCCTTGCGTACTATATGAATTACGAATCTTCACTTTTATCAGTAACTATGTTTGGTTCAATGAGACCGTATTATAGAGAGTTCTCTAATAAAATTTTAGAAGACGCAAGCGTTAGCGAATTTGCAGAAGGCGTTTTAACTCTCCGTAAAGATTCTGACGTTCTTATTTACGACGTTCCAAAGAATGCAACCGGAAATAAGTGGAAATTAGTTAGAACAGGTACTACTAGCAAGTGGAGAAAACTTGCTTATATGGATTACGTTGTTGCTGGTCACGACGCTCCGTCAGTTGATTATCAAACGGAAATAAGTGAATCTGCAAGAGAATGGGATAGTTGGTTACAAATTAACAATTTAACCAAATAAAAGTAAATTCAGGGGGCGCTTAAATGTCGCAAGTAAAAAGAAAAAAATCAAAGAAAGATACGATATTCATTATCCTTATGCTCGCGTATCCTATCGTGCATATGTTGTTCTTTACTTTCTATATGAATATCAGTAACTTTACTATGTCCCTATACCGTTACGACGGCGATAAGGCAATTTACGTTGGATTATATAACTACATAAACGTTTACGAAGATATTTTCGTGGACGGCGGTAATATTTTCGCGTCGTTTTTAAACTCGCTTTCATTGTTCCCGCCAAAGTTCTTTATAATCTTGCCGTTATCAGTTCTATTTTCATACTTTTTATATAAGAAAGTTTGGGGATATAAAACTTTCAGGGTAATATTCTTTATGCCGAGTATTATCTCTATGGTAACGCTAGTTATGGCGTTTAAGGGTATGTTTGCTGATTTCGGACCTGTTACAATGTTAGTTAAAAGTTTAGGGCTTGAAAGTTTAATACCTAAAGGCGGTTGGTACGGCTCAAGGCAAGACGCTTACGCAATGCTTAACTTCTTCCTTGCGTGGTCGGGTATAGGCTATCAAATACTTTTGATACAAGGCTCTATGCTCCGTATTCCAAGCGAAGTTATTGAAAGTGGTCAACTTGACGGCGTTGGGCTTATGAGAGAATTAGTGCAAATAGTAATTCCGCTTGTTTTCTCAACTATAGCAACTATGATGCTTTTCAGCGTTTCGGGTATATTTACAACTTTCGTTCAACCACAACTTTTGTTTGGTACTGGTGTGGGCGATAGGCTTACTTTACCGCTATACATAGTAAACTCAACTAAAGTCGGCGGTAAAAACGGGCAGGCGAGCGCGGCAACTTTGGGTACGCTTATTACCCTTATAGGCGCGCCGATTATGATAGGCGTAAGGGCGCTTTTAAATAAGTTGACGCCTGACGTTGAATATTAAGGGGGATATTATGGTAAAGGCACAAACAAAAGGTCAAAAGACTGCGTTTATTATAGTTTTCATAGTCTTCCTTATTTATTCAATTTCGCTTATATATCCGTTTATTTGGATGTTTTTAAATTCATTTAAAATGGACGTTGACTTCCGTGCAGACTCTTTCGGTCTACCGTCAAGGTGGATATTTGCAAACTATTTTGACGCTATAACGCACGTTCACAAGGGCGCAAATCTTTTAGTAATGTTCTTCCATTCGGTAATGAACGTTGTAATCATTTGTATCCCCGGTCAGTTCTTTGCTGCGTGTACGTCTTATATCTTGTCTAAATACAGATTTAAACTAAATAAACTTATATTTAACGTAGCGCTAGTTATAATGGTTATTCCCGGTATCGGCTCAACGGCGGCAACCTTCCAGTTGTGGCACGACCTTGGGATTTACGACACTTACTTTTCACTCTTTTTAATGGGTGGCGGTGGATTTGGTTCAGGGTTCTTGCTACTATATTCAACTTTCAGCACGTTGTCTTGGACGTACGCCGAAGCCGCGTTTATTGACGGCGCTTCAAACTTTAGAACGTTTATGCAAATAATGTTACCGCAGGTATTCCCGGTTATGTTCTCGCTCTTTATCATAAGCGCGATAGGTACTTGGAACGACTATTATACGCCGTATATGTATCTGCCGACTAAACCGACCATTGCAGTAGGATTATTTGAAATAGAAGCAAACGCGCTTGCGCAACAGATTTACCCAATGTTCTTTGCGTTAATGCTTGTTGCAACTGCGCCCGTTTTACTATTATTCGTTATGATGCAAAACACTATTATGGAAAACGTTACTGCGGGGGGTATTAAAGGATGAGAAGAAAAAACAGACTTTTATGTTTCGTTCTTGCATTTTCTTTACTTCTTGGCGGGTGTTCTGCGGGAACTTATACACAAAGTATTATCGTTGGTAACAGCGTTCTTACTCAAGATGGTGAAGATAACCTGTTTGAATACAATCAAGACGGTGAGTTCAACTATAAGACGGAAGACGAACTTGCAAAAGAAAACGCAATTAACTCGCCAGACGTTCAAAGATACGCAGCGAAGTTTACTTATAACAGTTTAGGTGAAAACGTTATGCCTATCGGCGCGTATATAGAACCGAAAGTAGACGACCCGCGTTTTAAGATTACTATGGAAGAAGCGCTTACTGATTTTGCTCTTTCCGGTTGCAATATTATGACTTGCGTTAATTATTTCCATACAAACACCATTATTGAAGAGATGATGGGTTACGCTGAACAATTAGGGTTTTTGATGCTACTAAAGCACGGCGGAATAAACTCGCTTCCGAACAAGGTTAGTAGTCAAGAAGAAGCAACGCAGACCTTATATTTAGACCTTAATAAATATTATAAAATGAAGTCGTTTGCAGGCTTACACGTTGCTGACGAACCGGGTTATTTAGACTGGCAAGTAAATTCTCAAATGCCTAAAGCGCGTGAGTATTTTGAAAACGCAATGAACAGTAAATTGTTCTTTGTAAACTTGCTACCTATATATTCACCGTCTTGGGCGTTCCCTGAAGGACCTGACGGACACCTTCACGGCAAGCACGACCTTGATTATATGAAATATTATCAGTACTATATGGATGACGTAAAACCACAGGTTGTTTGTTATGACTATTATCCCTGTGTTGGCGCGTTCCCGTCGTTGCTTGGTGAATATTTCAAACAGATGGCGATTATTAAACAGTTTTCAGATAACGCGTCTTACGCTGGTGAAGCAGGCGTTCCGTTCTGGACGTTTATTCAAGTTTCAGACTGGGGCGGTGGGCGTGACGTAACTTATTCAGAAATCGCTTGGCAAGCAAACACGTCTTTAGCGCTTGGCGCGAAAGGTTTACAATATTATACTTATAATTCTTCAAACGGTAATGATAGCAACAGTATGGTTACGATAGAAGGTTATAAAAACCGTTCTTATTACGACGGTCAAAAAGTAAACGCGCAAGTGCTTGCGGTTGACGAATGGCTCTTAAACTGCACCCTTCAAGCAGTTATTCAGTCGGGTGTAACACCGAACGGTGAAACTATGCCTAGTTACTTTAATCCCGTAAAAACTTACGGAAGAATTGCATCAAGCGCAGGCGTACCGCATTTAATTGGTTGCATGAACTATTATGAAAATAACGTGGTAGACCCGTTTGTAACGGAAGTTCCTTATGAAGTTTATTACGTTGTAAACAACACCATTACTAGCGACGGAAACGTTACTATTCAGTTTACCGAAGCGGTTAGTGGCGAATACATTGTAAACGCTGAAAGAATTTCATTTGAAAATAAAAATGAACTTACAGTAAATCTCGGCGCAGGCGAAGGGTTTGCGTTAAAACTGGATAGGAGGGCTTAAAAATGAAAAGTTTTATTAAAAAAGCCTTGCTTACCGCTCTATCTTTAACTCTTTGCGTTTCAGTTGCTTTAGGCGTGGCGGTTGTTCCTAGTGCGCAAGCAACGGCGGTGGTTGAAAGTAACGTGTTTACTGAAGATTTTAGCGGATACACGCCCTTTTATCAAGACGTATCAAGTGGAAAAACTAGTTTCGGTAGTTGGGGCGTATATTTTGACTCCACCGAAGCGGGCAGAATTTCCGTTTTATCTGAATCGGAAGCAAGCGCTTACGGCGCGGAAGGTCAGGTTTTAAGAATGGATACTTCACCGAAAAGCGGTAGTACCGGTACTGACCATAAAGTAGTTTACGAAGCGGAAAACTTCAAAGTTAAAAACTTTATCGCGACCTTTGATTTTTATCAGATTAGTGGTTCTGGTATATCGTCAAGTTGGTTAGCGCTTTTCGCAAGAAGAAACGAACAGGGCTTAAATAGTGATAGGCAACTGTTCTTACACGTTCAAAAGGGTAAAGGTACCAGGTCAGATAGCGTTCCAACTAGTGACGGCGGAACGAGAGAAGCGGATACTAACGATATTTACTTCCAGTATCAGTCAAGCGCGAATACAGGCGCAGGGCTTACGGAAATGAGTGAAGAAACTGGTATCGAACGCGATATGGGCAGATACTTTATGACCGACGGCGGTGACGTTGTTGACACTTGGTTTTCATTAAAATTTATAGTAAGAGATAATTTTGCATCTTGCTATATGAAATTAAAGAGCGAAGACCAAAGCGGTTGGAGATTTTTGGGCAGAACTTGTTATCCCGAATCGCGTGATATGAACGCAGGCTATTTTGGATTTGGTACTTGCGGTGGCGATTATCTTATTGATAATTTAAGCATTATCAGCGAAGACGGCAACAATGTTACAACTGCAGTTGACGCGCCAAGTGATTACGGTGAATATTACGGCGGACAATACGTTTCTAAAATAACCCAGTCAACGGCGGCTGCAAATAGCGATATCGACCTTTATTTATCGCTTAAAGACGGTTATATTTACGGCGAAGAAAATAGCGGTGTTTGGTATAAAGACAATACTTATTCAACGGAAATAACGCCAAAGAGTATAAAGTTACAAGAACTAACCTTTAACGATTCTTACGCTAAATATGAGTGGACGGATATGGATATTACCCTTTCCGCGATTTCCGACCTTAATAATGAAGTTGAGGGCGTTGAAGATATAGTTTCTATCCGTGAGTATTACGCGGGCGCAAACTATAGATTAGTGGTAACGGTAAATACTGCGGAAAACGGTTTTAACTATTACGCAAAAGTATCAAAGCGCAAATATCATCATACCGTAACGGTATCGGGTGACGGAACGATTACGGGCGCACCACTTGTTTTAACTGAAAACGTTTTGCGCGGAAAGTTAGAAATCGGCACGGCAATAGCGTTTAAAGCAACGGCTAATAGTGGTGCTAAATTTGCAGGTTGGTATAAACTTATTGAAAGTTCTGACGGTGAAACTTACCGTTTGCGTTTAGATAATAATGAAAATTATAATTACACAAGCGAACTTGGCGGAATTAAAATAGAAGCGGTTTTCGTACCTATTGACGCTGTGGCTGTAAACGTGGAATTTAATACCAAACTCATTGACGGAAATTCAACTGCGTTCGGTTCGGTTTTAACTGTTTCGGGAACGTACTTTGCGGGTGAAACAATTTCACTTATGGCAAAAGAAGAAACGGGTTTTGCGTTCTGGTCGTGGAAAAACGGTAATAACGAAATATCCACCGCATTAAACGTTAATATTGAACTTTCCGAAAGTATGAACATTACTGCGGAATTTGAAGTGGAAAAATACAGGGTATTTATCTACGACGGAATAAGCGGTGAAACTATTGAACGTACTGTAACGGCTAATTCTGAAGTTACTTTAGCAGCGCCCGCTCCACCCGTTGGAAAAACTTTCTCAAGGTGGGTTGTTGAAGGCGTGGGAACGGATTACGTTCAAAACGCAGAAGATAGAACGGTTGTGTTTAACGCAACAAACCGCAGAATTTACGCGACGGCGTATTTTGTAAACAGCACCCACAAAGTAGTCGTTGGTGTTTCCGATACTAGTCAAGGTACGGTTTTAGGTTCTGGTAGTAAGCAATACGGCGATACCGTTACTATAACCGTTAAACCCAAGCCCGGTTACGCAATAGCGCGTTACACGGTTAGGGGCGTAGATATCACGCTTGGCGAAAACGGCACGTTTACCTTCGTTATGCCGGATAATGACGTTAATATCAGAATTGAGTTTAGCACCATTGATAACGTTGAACCTAATAAAGAAATTACCGCTTATATCATATTCGGTGTGTTTATCGTTTTAGTTGCGGCGGCGCTGTTGTTCGTAAATAACGGTGACGGAAGCGGAGATTCGCCAACGGGCGCAGGTAAGGCAAAAATAAAAGAACTGCGCGAAGCTTTTGAAGCGCAAAAGGCATTAGAAGCGCAAGCGGCGGCGGAACAATCCGTTACTGAAGACGTTGGTGGTGACGGCTCTATAGAAGAAACTGCTGATGAAGAAGAACAGGCGGAAGAATTTGCTGACGACGAAGACTTTGAAGATGAAAGTTCAAGTTCTATAGAAACGGAACAGGCTGACGGCACAGAAGATAAATTCAGCGGTTTTAGTAAAAGCCACGTTCCGTTTAGCGAAAAATTAACAAGGCTATCGGAAGAAGTTTTAGGCTACTATAACTTAATTAAAGAAAAGTTTGGCGAATATAAGCGCGTTTCTATTAGAGAATCGCTTAAAGGCATTTCAATAAGAAACGGCAGAAAACTTATAGCAAAACTTACTATAGTTGGCAAAACGTTAAGATTGCATTTGGCGCTTGACGTTGACGCGTTTAACTTTAACGCTTATTTCCAAAGAGATTTATCAAGTAAAAAAGCGTTCAAAGAAACTCCGTTTACCGTAAGGGTAAAAAGCGCAAGGGGGTATAAAAACGCAATTAAGTTAATTGATGCGCTTGCAGTAAATAATAATTTAATTAAAAAGGCTATGTCATAAACCCTGACTAATTTTTAGCGGAAAAATACTACAAATTACTTCGTGTTTTGCGCGGTTACAGACCGCAAAGGGTATGCGCCCTTACAAGAACACTCGTCCTTTTTGTATTTTTCTCGCTAAAACGTAAAAATTACTAATCAGTCATTTTTTGTGACATAACCATTAAAAAAAAGTAAAAGGAATAAATCAAGATGAAACCTAAAAAATTTAATTTCCCAAATCTCGGTGAAGATGAAATGGTAATCGGCGCGTACGTTGAACCGCGTTTTTACGGGCCTGACGCGTGGGTTATACACGACGTAACTATTGACGAAGCATTTGACGATATGAAAGATGCGGGCTTTAACACCTTACTTAATACCTACTATTTCCTAAATTTAGATACTGACGATATCGTTATGGATATTATAGAGCATATGGAAAAAAGGGGTATGAACTTACTTGTTAAAGACCACAAAAACATCTATGACCGTAGCCATGAAGACGCTAAAAAGTGGTTCAAGAGCAATTATGAAAAACTTGAAAAATATAAAGCGTTTGCTGGTTTGCACGTTATTGATGAACCCGGTTACGTTGACTGGGAAAAATTCGGCAGATTAAAAAAGGCGTTTAAGGAAGTTTATCCTGATAAACTTTACTATATCAACCTTTTGCAAACTTATTCGCCACATTGGGCAATTCCTAACGGTGCGGTATACGATTATAAGAAAGGCGGTGGATTACCTGACGACGGTGATATTGAAAAATATTACAAAATGTATAATGAAATTGCCGACCCTGAAGTTTTCTCTTACGACTTCTACCCCTGTATAGGTAAGTTCCCCAACGTGTTAAAGGACTACTTTTTACAACTTCATTTAGCATATAAGTATGCGCGTGAAAAAGAAAATCCGCTTTTCTGCTTTATTCAAATCAGCGTTTGGGGCGGTGGTACGCGTAGGCTTACTTTGGGCGAACTTATGTGGCAGGTAAATATGGCGCTTGCTTATAACACCAAAGGTTTAGCGTATTATTGCTACTGGACCAGTTCACCTAACCGAGAATTTAACGCGCAAGGCTTTATTGACTGGTGGGGGAACAAAACTCCGTCTTATCACCTTGGTAAAAAGTGTAACGAACATATCAAATATATTGATGAGTACGTGGTTAATAGTGACTTTAAAGGTTATATGTATTGCGGTGTTACACCTAACGGAGAAATACCTAATGAAGAAGAACGCATTGAATCATTTGGTAAGTTAAAGTCCTTTAAGGGTGGAAACCTTTTCGTTGGTTGCTTTGATTATTATAAGACTGATGTTCAAACTTACGATATGTATTACGTTGTTAATAACGATATAGTAAACGAAGCGTTCGTAACGCTTAACTTTACTGAAAAGGTAAACTTAACCGTTGTAAACAATATGCGTACACGTACGCTTGATTCTGATAAGGTACGCTTTAAGTTGCCTGCAGGTCACGCAGCGTTGGTAATCGTTGGGCTAGATAAATAAAATCAACCGTCATTACGAGTGGTTCTAACATAGATGGGCAAACGAAGATGGATGGCGGAAGAATTTTAACAACAAGATTTTTCGTAAGTCGGTCAAGAGAGCAATTCTCAAAATGACAAGGAATTAAAAATAAACCTGTCATTCTGACACGGGTAAACAAAGACGGGCAAACGAAGTAATCTAGAAAATAGAAAAATTATGTATTACGTGTATATACTTGCAAATTGGAATAATAAAGTTTTATACGTTGGTATAACAAATAATTTAGAACGACGTATATATGAGCATAAAAATAAACTTATAGAAGGGTTTACAAAAAAGTACAACGTTAATAAATTAGTTTATTTTGAAACAACGTCTGATGTTAAATCGGCTATAGAGCGAGAGAAACAAATTAAAGGGTATACGCGCTTAAAAAAAGAAAAGTTGATAGATTCTCAAAATTTCAATAGAGAAGATTTATCATTAAATTTTTAATCAACTGTCATTCTGACACGGGCAAGCAAAGACGGGCAACGGAAGAATCTTAACAAAAAGACTCTTCAAAAGTCGGTCAAGTGGGCGCGTTTCAGAGTGACAAATAAAAACGGTATTAACGGTGCTCTGCACACCGTTGTATAAAAAAATTAGCCTATAAAATAGGCAAGGAGGAAAACTTTTATGAAAAAGTTACTTGTTACTTTCATTACGGGCTTAATAGTAGCATGCTTTTGTCTACTGTTACCTGTAATAGTAGACTTGGGACCTAGTGAAACCCCGTTAGGTAACTTGTCGAACACGTCGGGCGCAAACGTCGTAACGCCATTTGATACGGGTGATACCGCAACGGTTGAAACTGTCAAAGATGACGATGGCGTAAAGTATACTTTTACGACTGTATCACCAGGGTCTTCAGACCCGGTCATTATCGGACCGAATCGCCAAAAGACTTTACAAGACGGTGAATCTTTAATTATGAAATTTACTGTTTTAAGTTTTACTCGTGCAGGTAATCAACACGGGATGTTGCTTGCTAGACGCGACGGTATACCTACTTCAAGTCCGTCAAGTTCATCAGGAGCGGTTGCATGGTATCACAATGGTGCAGGTGGATATACGACAACAGCAAATAATGCTAGTTCTTATACTAAAGCAGGCGCAACTGATTCTAAAGGCATCACTAATGCTAACGTTTCTGCTGCAACTATATATGCTTCTGGTAATGAAGTTAAAGCAGTATTTACTCCTGCGCAAAGTGAAACTGAACTGGGTGTGTTTGAAATTTCTTTTAGACCTGCAGGAACAAAAGAATGGATATCTGGCGTTAGGGCAAGTGATTTACCAACAACTGTTAGCAGAGATTCTCAAATTTGGTTTTATTTTAATGGTAACGGTACTAGCGGTATATCAATAACTGATTATTCAATAACTACTACGCACGGCGCAAATTTACTTTACTCTCAAGACGGTAAAGAAGCAGAAAACGCTAATAATTGCGGTACTTATATTTATGATGAAATCGGTATGGCTTTTGCGTATACGGGAACTACTTATTCGGTTAAAGCAGAACAAGTAGTAAGTTCTGTTGAATCTGCTAATACAACTTCTGGTGCTTACGTTTTAGCACCTAGCGTTTCTATACCTGAAGGAGAAAAACTAGTTCAAGAATTTGAAATTGTAAATGGTTTTGAGAAGTATCCGTTTCAATTTGGTGTTGTAATGTATTTTGCAACAAATCAATATATGGATGGAGGTATAATGTTCCATAGATACATTCAATTTGCAAGTGCAACTGCTGGTGATTCTTGGAACGGTACGGTAGAACATGATATTGAAAACCCGATGAGATATATGCTTGCAGGTAGCACTATAAGACTTGAATATACGCCTTATAACGCGACTACTGAAGAAAAAGGTTCGTTGGCTTTATTAAGCAAAAGTGCAGGTGAAACTGAATTTACCACGCGCATGCTCATAACGGGTATGACTTATGGCACATCTGCTGATTCACAAAATAAT
>JAFVOV010000066.1 GCA_017505675.1 Clostridia bacterium | reverse complement strand
TTTTGCGGCGTTAGTTCCTTGTATAACTGCTTATTTTGCGGCAAAATTCAATTACAAGTTTAGTGATATTCTTTGTGCTATCGTAATTGCGGTTATGATAATACCCATAGTGGGTAATATTCCTGCAACAATTAAAATGCTAGACACACTTGGTATTTATGGAACGATTTACAGCGCATATATAATGAAAGGCAACTTCGTTAATATGTGGTTTTTAGTTTTCTACGCGGCGTTTAAGAGTGTGCCGAATGATTATATGGAAGCCGCTTATATTGACGGTGCGTCCGAGTTTATGGTTATGACTAGAGTCATTTTACCGCTTGTGAAAAACACGTTTTCAACGGTAGTATTGATTTTCTTCGTTGACCTTTGGAACGATTATCAAACACCTCTTTTATTCTTGCCGTCGTATCCTACGCTCGCTATGATAGTTCACGAATTTTCAACTACCACCAAGACGGGTTTTTCATCTGCACCCGTAAGAATGGCGTCTTGCGCGCTTATGGTTGTTCCAACTCTCGTAATATTCGTTGCGTTCAAAGATAAACTTATGGGCAATCTCACGATGGGTGGTATAAAAGGTTAATTCAACGTTTTCAATATAAATTAAGGAGAATTTATGATAAAAAACAGTATTAAATTATGGCTCATATTTGCATTAACGGGGCTTTTAATTTTTGTTTCTTATATGTTTATCGTTAGTACCAACGACGTGCGTGTGTATAGCGTTGAATACGTTGAAAATGAAATTCAACCCTATTACGAACTTGGTCAAAATTTTGTTTCGCCTGATGCAAAAGTAAAGGTTGGCGAAGTTTCTTATGATTCAACGAAACAAGTTCTTTATTTTCCTGACGGAAGAGCATTTTCGGCAGAAGAATACGTTTTGTCTAATCCCGGCAAATATACTTTGAGATATTACGCACAAGATAATAACGGTGCAAGCGTTTTTGCGCAAGATGAGTTTATAGTTAGGAATAGCGCGTATAGCGTTTCCGGACCTGCGTCGTCCGTTTACTACGGCAACACGGGGGAAAAGGGTAATTTAGACGGTTTAATCGTAAGCGTTGCACCAGGGGACGTATTTACCTATGGAAAGCCTATTGATATTACTAACAGAAAGAAAACTGAAAAAATAATTAGTTTATTTGTTCTTCCTGAACGTCAAGGGACGGCGGACGTTAGAGAATTTAATATTAGGTTTACGGACGTTGCAGACGCAAGCAACTTTATTGAATTAGTCGTTTATGCAAACTCAGGAGATGATAACGAAGTTCAAGGACAACCATTATATTACGGCGCGCGCGCAAATAACCAAACCTTTAGCGGAATGCACTATAAAGGGTACAATCCTGACCCAACATCTCAAGAACTTTATGACAACAACTATTATAGTATTTATAAGGATATTAACTTTACCGCGCGTGTAGGTTATCCATCGTTCGGTTCTTCTCTTGCAGCGTCAAAAGGGTACGGCTATAAACAAGATACCGATTGGCGTTTGCCTTTTTCGTTTGCGTTTGATTACGCGGAAAGAAAACTTTACGGCGCAGAAAATCAAACGGAAACAGTTTGGGGTAGAAAAGATAGCAATCGTCTTATTGCCGATTTTGACGACAGTTTGTTTTTTGACGAGTTATGGGGTGGTTTTACAACGGGTGAAGTTTATATAAGCGTTTATTCAGGTAACTACGTTAACTCTGCGTTTAACTTCGTTATTACTGATATTTATGAAGAAGACCTTTCTAAATCCGTTTACGAACAAACGTCAGCACCAAAAATTTTGATTGATTTGCCAGACGGCGAATTGCCTTACGCAGTAAAGAACACTTCTTATAATGTGTTTAGTGCAAAGGCGTATTCTGCAACTGACGGAGAAATTGATTGTCAAACTTTGGTTTATAGTGATTATTATAGTAATTCTCGTAAACTAGTAGAAGTTAAAAACGGAGCGTTTATTCCTAACGACAGTTCACTTTTTTATGCGATAGTTTATAGAGCAACTGATTCTTTCGGTAATTATGGGGAAGAGGTCGTTGATATAAAAATAAAAGACACGAGAATTGCAACTCTTGAATTAACGGGGGAACAAGCAGAAGTTTTAACCGGTGTTAAAACTCTTCTAAAACAACCTAAAGTTGAAAATACAAACGGGCAATATTCATTAAACGTAAAAGCGTTTCTTGGTGAAACGGAATACCCCGTTAATATTAACGATGACGGAGAGTACGAATTTTATACTTTAGTTTCGGGTGATTACG
>JAFVOV010000065.1 GCA_017505675.1 Clostridia bacterium | reverse complement strand
TCGTCAAAACCAACGTATCCGGGAGGCGCGCCAACCATTTTGGATACAGAGTGCTTTTCCATATATTCACTCATATCCACTCTTATAATATTATTTTCATTGCCGAAAACCGCTTCGGCAAGCGCTTTTGAAAGTTCGGTTTTACCTACGCCTGTAGGACCTACGAATATAAACGAGCCAACCGGTCTATTCGGGTCTTTTAGCCCTGCCCTTGCACGGCGTATCGCATCTGAAACGGCGCGAACCGCATCATCTTGCCCGATAACGCGTTGATGAAGCACGGCTTCTAAATCTAGTAATTTTTGCGCTTCGGTTTCAGTTAATTTTACAACGGGAACACCCGTCCAGTTGCTAACCACTTTAGCAATATCATCAGGGGTAAGCATAAGTTTTTCACGATTAACGGTGTTTTTGCTTGCCCTTGCCCTAATTTCGTCAAGTTCCTTATTAACCCGTTCAATATCTTTATTTATGCGTATTGCGCGCTCTAAATCATCACGGCGTTTCGCTTCGTTCTTTTGCGCGATTAAAGCGTTTAACTCGTTCTCTTTTTGCCTTGCTTCAACTGGAGAATTATAACTATCTAGACGAACCCTTGACGCTGCTTCGTCAATAAGGTCTATCGCTTTATCAGGTAAAAATCTATCAGTAATATATCTATCTGATAACGATACAGCAGACATAATTGCGTCATCAGGAATTGTTACCCCGTGATGCGATTCATATTTATCCCTTAAACCCTTTAAAATTTCCACCGTTTCTTCAGTACTTGGCGCTTCAACCATAATCGGTTGGAAACGGCGTTCTAAAGCGGCGTCCTTTTCAATATATTTTCTATACTCGTCAATAGTGGTTGCGCCTATAGTTTGAAGTTCGCCCCTTGAAAGCATCGGCTTTAAGATGTTTGCCGCATCCATATTGCCTTCACCGGTACTGCCCGCGCCAACGATATTATGAATTTCATCAATAAATAAAATTATGTTGCCGTTTGCTTTAACGGTGTCAATGGTCTTTTTAAGCCTTTCTTCAAAATCGCCCCTGTACCTTGCGCCTGCAAGCATACCTGCAATATTTAAAGAAAACACTATTTTATCACAAAGTATCGCAGGGACGTTGCCTTTTACTATCGCTTGAGCAAGCCCTTCAACGACAGC
The DNA here is from genome assembly GCA_017505675.1 of Clostridia bacterium. Taxonomy (GTDB): domain Bacteria; phylum Bacillota; class Clostridia; order Christensenellales; family Borkfalkiaceae; genus UBA1259. Next base: position 13,754 of record JAFVOV010000065.1, on the reverse strand, counting down.
GCTTTTACCAACACCCGGTTCACCTATTAAAACGGGGTTGTTTTTAGTGCGCCTTGAAAGTATTTGAATAACCCTATCAATTTCGTTTTTTCTACCGATAACCGGGTCTAATTTTCCTTCAGCCGCTTGTTTATTTAAGTTAGTGCCGAACTTTGAAAGTTCTTCTAAATCTTCGTTATTTTTATAATTTTCCGCACCGGGTTTTTGCGGGCGCGGTATATTTACGCCTGCCCTTACTGCATCAGCAAAAGACTGCGTTGTTTCTTCATCTTCTTCAACGGTAAAATCGTCTTCTATCCCGCTACTTAAAGATTCTGCAATTTCTTCAGCCATCTTTTCTATATCAACGTGTAGCACGCGCAAAATGCTTACGGCAACGCTATCAACGTCTAATAAAAGCGCAAGCAACAAATGTTCCGTTCCAACGAAGCCGGAATGCGCTTTTAAAGAAATTTGCACGGCTGTTTCAAACAATTTTTTCGTTCTTGCAGTAAACATATTGCCGGGAATAACCAAGCCTTTTTCAATGGTATTTTTAAAGTAGTTTAAAAATCTTTGATTATCAACGCCGGCTTCTTTTAAAATTGCAGAAGCCCTGCCGTCTGTAACGTTAATTAGCCCAAACAAAATATGTTCGCTTCCGATATATCTGCAACCGTAACGTTTGGCAAGCGCGTTAGCAAGTTCTATAACTTCGTTTACGTTTCGTGAAAAAGCGTCGTAATACATACTTTTACTCCTTTAATTTAATAAGTTTTTTGCCAACGATTTCCGCGCGGAACAAATCTCTGTTTATTGCCGACAAACGTTTGCCGTACTGTTCGCAAAGATTTGCAGGGCGCGTTCTAATAATTAAATCGTCAATAGCGGCAAGATTGTTTATATTTATCATACCCAGCATTGCGCCGAGTTTAACGTTTGCTATGTGCGATAAAAATTCATTATAATCAAGCATAACGGCGTTTGTGAGAACCCCGTACGACTTACGCGTTCTATCCATAGTTTTAAGTTCGTTTTTAACGAAAACCCTTTCCATTTCATCACGTTCAGCCGCGCAAATTTCCACAACCGTCTGTTCTACCGTATTTAAAATATCTTGTTCTGAAACGCCTAAAGTAACTTCGTTGCTTATTTGATACATATACCCTTCAGCCGCGCTACCTTCGCCGTATAAGCCACGCACCGTTAAACCTAAAGACGCAACTTCATCAATTAGCGCGTTTATTTTTCCGCTAGTTGATAGCGCAGGCAAAAACATCATTACGGATGCGCGTAGCCCCGTGCCTAAATTAGTTGGGCAAGCGGTAAGATAACCTAAATCAGTATCAAAAGCAATATCCAAATTATTACTTAAAGCGTCGTCAATTTTATCAATGCGGTTATACGCTTCATTTAAACTTAAACCGCGCATAAAGCATTGTTCCCTTATGTGGTCTTCTTCGTTGACCATAACCGAAACGCTTTCGTCTTGGTTTATAAGCGCAGCGCCACACAAAGCGTTTTCCATAAGGTTGTTGCTTATTAAATGGCGTTCTTTCATTGCTTCTAATTTCATTTCGCTTAAATTAGAAACGAAAAACAAATTAAAAGTATCTGCCTTAACTAACGCGCGGTATACCTTTTTAACCACGTCTTTTGCAAGGTTAGGGTCTTCAATTTTGAACGGATAGCCGCTTAAATTTCTCGCAAGCCTTATCCTTGACATTATGATATTTCCCGAATACAAGTTTGGGTTAAAATCAGCCATTATATTAACCCCTTACTTTTAAGTTCTTCAGCAAGGGTAATAAGCCTTTGGTTTATACCCTTAATATCAGAAAATCTGCCTTCAATGGTCGCCTTTTCTTTTTCTTTAATAAGCGCTTGGTATTCTGCCAACAATTGACGTTCAAACTCGGATAATTTTGGAGTTTTTCCAACGTGAAAAGTCTTGCCTTGAATTTTTTTCAAAGCAATTAAAACTTCCCTATTAAACGCTCTATAGCACTCTTCGCAACCGAGCATACCCGTATTGTAAAAATCACTTAATTTACAACCGCAATTTGAACAAATTTTGTTGTACATAACCTTATTTTAATTTCTCTGCAAGTTCTAAAATATAAGCCTTCGTTTCTTCGCCTATTTCTTTGCTCTTTAAAGCAATTTCTACGTTTGCGCGTATGTAACCGAACTTATCGCCAACGTCGTATCTTTCCCCTTCAAAACAACTTGCCAAAAGTTCACCGTTTTCCGCAAGTATATCAAGAGCGTCAGTTAGATATATTTCATTACCCTTGGGTTTTAAGTTTTTAAGCATACCCATAACTTTACCGGAAAGAACGTATCTTCCGATAATTGCGTTATTTGAAAGCGCTTCGTTTACGCTCGGTTTTTCCAAAATAGCGTTTACTTGCATTATGCCGTCTTCTTCGCTAGAGTATCCGATATTGCCGTATTTAGAAATGTCGTCATCGAAAACTTCCATAGTAGCGATAACGCTTTTACCCGTGCTTTCAAAAATTTCCGCAAGGCGTTTCATACAAGGTTTTTCGCCTTCCCCAGCGCATAAAAGTTCGTCGCCTAATAATAGCGCAAACGGTTCGTTACCAACGTAAGGTTCTGCGCACAAAATCGCGCCCGCCAACCGTTGGCGTTTTCTTGAACGGCAAATTGAACGTTAAACCTGCGCGTATCAAGCGCAATTTGGTAAAGTTTATCTTTGCCGTCAGATAGCAACCTGCTTTCAAGTTCCGCTGCTTCGCCAAAATGTTTTTTAATAACGTCCGAACCGGGACTTACAACTATAACTATATCTTCAATACCAACGGAAATTAGTTCTTCCGCAATGTATTGAATAGTCGGTTTGTCCAAAACGGACAACATAGGTTTCGGTACGGCTTTAGTTATAGGTAAAAATCTAGTTCCCAAACCTGCCGCAGGTATTATTGCCTTTTTGAGTTTCATAAATCACTTTTTCCTTATCGTATTTTTTATTTGAAATTTTTATTTTCAATCGCTTTAATTTTATCAACGCGGCGCATGTGTCTTTCATCATAACTAAATTCTGTTGAAAGGAACGCGTCAACGATTTCCACCATAAGTCCAGGTCCAACAACGCGTTCACCGAGCGCTAAAACGTTAGCGTCGTTATGAAGTCTAGTCATTTTTGCAGAAAAAACGTCGTGACAATGTCCGCAACGTATGCCTTTGATTTTATTTGCAACGATACTCATACCTATTCCAGTACCGCAAATAAGTATACCTTTATCAAATTCACCGCTTGCTACCGCGTTAGAAACTGCTTCAGCGTATTCATTATAGTCGGTTGACGCTTTATCATACGTGCCGAAGTCTTTAAACTCAATCCCTTTCTTTTCAAGATAGTCCACGAGAACTGGTTTTAAATTTATTCCACCGTGGTCACAACCTATTGCTACTTTCATTTTTTATTCTCCTTGTGATTTTAAGATTTTTTCAAGTATTATATCACACGCATCAACTATCTGATGCGAAGTCTTGACATAAACGTTAATATTCCCGCCGTAAGGGTCGGTAATATCAGGTAGCCCCGTGAGTTCATTTATTGCGTATACGTTATCAAACGCGGCTAAAGCGCGCTTGTGATTTTCCGTCATACAAATAACTAAATCACATTTTTTTATCAGTTCAACGGTAATTTGCCGTGATTTAAATCCGTAAGGCTTATAGCCTAAAAGTTTAAGCGCTTCTTGTGAGTTTTTGCTCATTTTTGCGCCGTCGGTTGCCGATAACCCCGCGCTCCAAACGCGTATACCCGTTAAGCCTGCAAACTTTAATTTGTTTTTAAGTATAATTTCCGCCATCGGGCTTCTGCAAGTGTTGCCCGTACAAACGAATAAAATTCTTTTATCTCTCATCCGCAAGACTTCCTTAACCTATTCATTACTCCAAGGAATATTCCCTTTTCATTTTCCATTGCAATCGCAATAATTATATCCGCCTTTTTTTCGCCTTCTAAAAGTTTATCATAAAGATTTGACGCTATCTCTTCAGGTGTTTGACCTAAAAGCAACAGATTTTTATTTTCAAAATCTTTTTTAAACTCATTAGCGCACATAATATACGGATTTTTGCCCGCTTTAACTTCTTTATCGTACCGTTCGATTACGCCTTCAATATCGCCGTAATCAAAGAGCGCCGTTTCGCATCTGGGGCGGTAATGCTTATATTTAACGCCCGGGGATTTAACCTTATCCCCTTCTTTATGTTCTGCAATTAAACATCCGCCGGCAACGCTTTCTATCATCTCTTTAGTAATTAGCCCTGCGCGTAAAATTCTTGGTATTTCACCCGTTACATCAAGCACCGTACTTTCAATTCCGCCCGCGCATTTTCCGCCGTCTAAAATTAGCGGTATTTGCCCGCACAAATCGTCGTAAACGTGTTTTGCGGTAACGGGGCTCGTATGCTTTGAAAGATTTGCGCTTGGCGCAACTATCGGCGCGTCTACAGCCCTTAACAACTCTTGCGCGCCTTTGTGGGACGGAATTCTTACCGCAAGGGTATCACCGCCACAAACGGCTTCTTTACACACAACGCCTTTACTTTTAAACACTAAAGTTAGTGGTCCGGGCGTAAAAGCGTCAATTAAACAGTAAACGTAAGCATGTTCAATTTCAACTAATTTATTTATATCGTAATCTTTATGAACGTGGGCTATAAGCGGATTGTCGCTAGGTCTGCCTTTAATGCGGAAAATTTCTTTTACCGCTTCGGGGTTAGTGCCTACTGCGGCAAGCCCGTAAACCGTTTCCGTCGGCATACCGATAACACCACCCGATAGCAAAATATCCTTTCCGAGCGCAACGCTTTCTTTTTCCACTTTTTTTATTTCGGTTATCATCTTAAAAAATTTCGTCGTCAACAGACTTAATTTCGGGCATTTCTGGCGCGCTTTCGTCTTCTTCAGTCGGAGGCGTTCCAAAATCATTTTCAGGCGCGCTTTGCCTTTCTGGGAGAGTTTCATACCCTTCAAGTTTAACGTTTTGTTTTTTAGTTTGATTTTCGTCTTCGTCTATAGGTTCGCCAGTTTCGTCGTTAAGGTTAAGGAACTTGGTACATTCGCCCTTGAAGTAAAGTTTAACCACACCCGTAGGACCGTTTCTATGTTTTGCAACTAAAATTTCCGCAACGTTTCTTTGAATTTTGCCTTCTTCAAAATCTTTTTCTTTTACGTTTATAGATTTATCCGGGCGGTGAATAAACATAACTATATCGGCATCTTGTTCGATAGCGCCCGATTCACGAAGGTCGGAAAGTTGAGGTCTACCGCCCCTACTTTCTACGCTACGCGAAAGTTGAGATAGCGCAAGAACAGGAACGTTTACTTCTTTTGCAAGAATTTTTAAGTTTCTTGAAATTTCAGAAATTTCTTGTTGACGGTTATCGCTGTTTTTCTTACCTTCTGACGCCATAAGTTGAACGTAGTCAATCATAACCAAATCTAACCCGTACTTGCTTTTAAGCCTTCTGCACTTTGATAAAACTTGTTGCGGGGTTATCATAGCAGAATCGTCTATAAAAATTTTAGCGCCAGAAAGTTTTTCTTTTGCCTTAATAATTCGCAACCATTCAGTATTGTTCATTTTGCCTTTCATAGCGTTTTCCATACTAACGCCTGCAACTGAACACATCATTCTTTGGGTAAGTTGGTCTTTGCCCATTTCCAAAGAGAATACCGCGCAGGTATACCCTTGCAACGCAACGTTTTCAACAATATTCATAGCGAACGAAGTTTTACCAACGGCAGGACGCGCCGCAAGTATCATAAGGTCGCTTTTATGTATACCGTTAAGAAGTCCGTCAATACCCTTAAACCCCGTTTTAATACCGCGGTAACTTGATTTATCCTTACTCAACTCGTCAAACTTGGTCATAACGTCAGGGATAACCGAGCCTATAGTGACCATTTCGCTAGTGTCTGCCGTGTTTGAAATATCGTAAACGGTTTTTTCAGCAAACGATAACGCCGTAGTTTTATCTTGACTTGTTCTACATTTATCTATAATATCAACCGAACCACGCATAAGTTTACGGAGCATACTATCACGGGTAACAATATCAAGATACCTTTGATAGTTTGCTGACGACGGCATAATATTAGTGAGTTCTGCAATATATTCAATTCCGCCTGCTTGCGCAAGAGAACCCGTCTTTTCCAAAGCGTCGGTAAGCGTTACCATATCAACAGGTTTATTTTGCTGAATTATATCTTCCATTGCTTTGAATATATATTTATGTGATTCAGCGTAAAAATCTTCTTCCTTAATGTACGCTGCAACTTCAACCTGTATACGCGTATCAATAAGTAAACACCCTAAAAGCGCTTGTTCTGCTTCTAAATTGTGTGGCATTTCACCGAAAACGTTCTTTTTTGCCGTATCCGTCTTTGGCATAATAATCTCTCCTTATCTATTTAGAGTTTCTTAAATTCTTCCAGCGTATCTTTAAACACTTTAAACGCCGAAAGGAAAGGTTTTTCATCAGTTAAATCTACGCCCGCAATTTTAAGTAGTTCCACGGGGCTATCAGAGCCACCCGAAGATAAAAACTTAAAATAATCGTCAACGGCGGGTTTACCTTCGGTTAAAATTCTATCCGCAATAGCCAGCGCGCTTATAATACCAGTTGCGTATTTATAAACGTAAAACGCTCTATAAAAATGCGGTATTCTTGCCCATTCGTATTTAATATTGCCTTCGCTTTCAACTGCTTTACCGTAATACTTTTTGTTAAGGCGCAAATATTCTTCAGAAAGGTTTTCTTTAGTTAAAGGTTCACCGCTCTCTACCGTGGCGTGCGAGAATTGTTCAAATTCAGCAAACTGCGTTTGGCGGAAAAGCGTAGTTCTTATCATCTCTAAAAGATACGATAAAAGGTATTTTTTAAGTTTAACGTCTTTTTCCGCGCCGAGCATATATCTTAATAGCAACACTTCGTTGACCGTGCTTGCAACTTCCGCAACGAAAATTCTATAGTCCGCTTTTGCGTAACATTGCGTTCTATTAGAAAAATAAGAGTGGATGCTATGCCCCATTTCGTGCGCGATAGTAAAAACGTCGTGCGTGGTTTTTTGATAATTTAATAAAACGTAAGGGTGCGTATCGTATACGGCAACGCTATATGCGCCACTCCTTTTGCCGTCCGATTCATAAACGTCTATCCAGCGTTCGTTTTTAGCCTTTAATAAAAGTTCACAATATTCTTTGCCGAGCGGAGCAAGCCCCTTAACGACCAAGTCGTAAGCGTCTTCATACTCTAACTTTAATTCCGCGCCTTCAACAACAGGAACGTATACGTCATACATATACATCTTTTTTAAGCCGAGAAGTTTTTTCTTTTCCGCCATATAAGAGTGAAGTAACGGTAGCGCTTCGGTAGTGGTTTTAATCAAATTATCGTAAACTTCTTTTTTTACGTCTTCACCGAAAAGCGCGCGTTCTAACGCAGAGTTGAATTTTCTTGCCTTGGCGTAAAACACGTCCTTTTTAACGTTTCCGTAATAAGTAGACGCAATCGTGTTAATAAGCGAAATATACGCGCCGTAATATTTATTAAAAGTTTTCTTTCTTAACGCCCTATCTTCACCGTGCATAATAACGCCGTAAGTTCCGTGACTTAATGGAATTCTCTCTTTTCCGTGTTTCACTTCGGTTAAAGGTAAATCTGCATTGTCAATTTTAGTAAAAATATCTCTAAACCCAGAAAGCGCTTCGCTACTTTCCGCAAGCAACCTTTCTTCGTTTTCAGATAAAACGTGTTCTTTTTCAATAAGCACGCCTTTTAAAAAATAATCGTAATCTTTAAGTTTTGGGTTTTCTATATAAGATTTAAGAACTTCTTCATTAAGCGCGGTAAGTTCGGGCATAATAAACGCAGTATTTGCGCCGAGTTTTGCGCCGAGCGCGGTTATCTTTGAAGTCAAAGAATCGTAAAGCGCGTCTTTAGTGTTTTCGTCGTGCTTCATCATTGCGTAAACGGAAAGTTTTTCAACCGTTCTGCCAACGCGTTCTTGCTCTTTCATACACTCTAAAAAACTTTGCGCGTTGCCAAGTTTCCCCCTAAAGCGCTCAAAGTCAATTTGTTTAGATACCGAATTAAATTCTTCGTTCCACTTTTCAACGCTTTGGTAAATTTCTTCCGTTGCCCACTTATACTTATTTGACATTTTAACCTCTTTTAATTTTGGCTATATCACAAAAAATGGCTGATTAGTAATTTTTACGTTTTAGCGTGAAAAATACAAAAAGGACGAGTGTTCTTGTAAGGGCGCATACCCTTTGCGGTCTGTGCTCGCGCAAAACACGAAGTAATTTGTAGTATTTTTCCGCTAAAAATCAGTCAGAGTTTGTGTCAGAGCCTTAATTTTTATTACTGTGAATAGGCGCAGGCATTCTGCCACCGCGTTCTATAAACGGAGAGCATCCGTAAGGACTAACCGCCATAATAGGCGCGCTACCCAAAAGCCCACCGAATTCAACAAAATCACCAACACCTTTATTAGGCACGGGAATAACGCGAACGGCAGTAGTTTTATTATTTATCATACCTATTGCCGCTTCGTCTGCTATCATACCAGAAATAGTAGTATCAGGCGTATCACCGGGAATTGCAACCATATCAATACCTACGCTACAAACGCAAGTCATTGCTTCTAACTTACTTAAAGTAATAGCGCCACTTTTTGCCGCGTTAATCATTCCGATATCTTCGCTCACGGGGATAAACGCGCCTGAAAGTCCGCCGACGTTAGAACTTGCCATAACACCGCCTTTTTTAACTGCGTCGTTAAGCATTGCAAGTGCAGCAGTAGTTCCGTGCGCGCCAACCGAATCTAGCCCGATTTCTTCTAAAATATGCGCTACGCTATCGCCCATAACGGGTGTTGGCGCAAGCGATAAATCAACTATGCCGAATTCAGCGTTTAATCTTTTTGATGCTTCTTTAGCGATAAGTTGACCTGCGCGGGTTATCTTAAAAGCCGTCTTTTTGATTGTTTCAGCAACTTCGTCAATAGACGCGCCTTTAATGCTCTTTAACGCGTGGTGAACTACGCCTGGGCCAGATACGCCGACGTTAATAACAGTTTCACCTTCACCTACGCCGTGAAACGCGCCTGCCATAAAGGGATTATCTTCAACGGCGTTACAAAATACTACTAACTTTGCGCAACCAAAACCGTCCCTATCTTTAGTAACTTCCGCAGTTTGTTTAATGATTTTGCCCATTAAACGCACGGCATCCATATTTATACCTGCTTTAGACGAGCCAACGTTCACTGAAGAACACATTCTATCGGTAACGGATAGCGCTTCAGGGATACTTTCAATGAAAGATTTTTCATAAGAAGTCATACCCTTATGCACTAAAGCGGAATAACCACCTAAAAAGTCTACGCCAACCGTTTTTGCCGCGCGGTCAAGCGCTTTTGCAAGAACGACTTCTTTACCAGAAAAAGAAGAAGTGAGTAAACTTGCAGGGGTAATTGAAACGCGCTTGTTGATAATCGGAATACCGTATTCCGCGCCCAAATCTTCAGCCACTTTAACTATGTTTTTCGCTTTCTTACAAATTCTATCATAACAAAGCGTTGCCGTCTTTTCAGCATCATCACGAATACAAGGGATAAGCGATATACCCATAGTTATCGTACGAACGTCAAAATGCTCTTTTTCTACCATATTGATAGTTTCGAGTATTTCATTTCTATTAAGCATAATTTATCTCCCTTCCGTTAAATTTTGTGCATTGCGTTAAAAATATCTTCGTGCTGAACGTGAATAGATACGCCTATTTTTTCACCTAATTCTAAAAGGTTGTTTTTTAATTCTTTAAGGGTGAGTTTAGCGCCCGAAAGGTCACAAAGCATAAGCATAGTAAAATTACCTTGCACTATAGTTTGGCTTATGTCTTCAATATTTACTGAATTTTCTGCTAAAGCGGTGCTTACCTTTGCGATAATACCTGCTTTGTCTTTACCGATTACCGTTACTATTGCTCTCATAATAACACTCCTTTGTTATGATAAAATTTCGTATTTCACAAGCACGTTACCTTGCGTAACGTATTTTACGTTTTGATTTTCTTTAAGTTCAGGGAAAGGTTTTTCATCAAACACTAAAACCTTTCTTTCAAAAAAGTCGTTTTTATATTTATTCCATTCAATAAACACAAGTGATTTAAAATCCACGCCGTCTTTATCTTGTAAAGTTTCATCATACTCAAAAAAACTGCCGGTAGAAGTTTCTTTTAATCCCGTAATCATATTTTTAGTGAGTTGATAATATCTATTCACACGCTTAAAAGGCACGCCTAAATAAATAAAAGAAAACACGGTCATAATCGCAGTTAGTGGATAATGAATTAGTTTTACCGTAGTAATCGTTGGCGAATGATACGGTAGCGTTCTATACCAAATATATAGCCCCACGCTTATAACAAGATAAACTGCAAGCACTATAAAATAAATTGAAAGGACTTTTTTCCTTTGTTTTTTAGCATCTAAAAAATCTTGTTCAACAAAATAATCTATCATAATTTTCTCCGTTATTTGTAATCAGTTCGTATTTTTTTAAGTGTTCCGCTCTCTATGCGGTAAAGTTCATATCTATCGGAATATTCAGCCATAACGTAATCACGGTTTTGTTTCACTCTATAGTAAATCGGCTTTTCGTTCGCGTTATCTTCTTTTATCGTTTCGGGGACTTCGTTTTTAACGGCTGGGGCGTTAGTTTCTTGTTGAGAGTTATCATCTTTACCCGAAACCAACTGCGCGCCCTTACTGCGCTTAACCTTTTTTTTGCCCAACCCAAGCATCTTTTTTACGGTTGCAATTATTGCGTATACTATTGACAGTATTAAAATTATTTCATATATCAATTTAAACGCCGCGTTACCTTCAAGCGCGCCCGTAAAATACAGCACCACGCCTATAAGCGCAATTAACGCCGTAAATTGCAGATTAAACACCGATAATATAGCGTTAATCGCCGTAAACACGATATTAAAAAATTTTCTGATTATACCGAGTATAAGTCGGTTTTTATAAAGTATCAATTTATCCCCCGAATAGCGCCTTATCTTCTGAATATTGAGCCTAAATCGTATAAAAATCCGTTAAGCCATCTAACAGAGAGCGACCAGTTTTCAACCACGCCTACAATCTGTTCTTCTTTGCAAGTTCCGTACATTCTACTGTCTGAACTGTTGGTTCTATTATCCCCCAAATAAAAAACTTCGTTTTCATTAAGCGTTTTAGGCGTTGCCCAAGCCGAATCAATAGGGTCGGTTACGCCTTTGGTTTTAACATAATCTTCATCAAGTTTTTCACCGTTTACGTAAACGTAACCGTTCGCGATATAAACGGTATCGCCTTCAACGGCAATGGCGCGTTTAATCAACCAGTCGTATCCGCCTTTACCGTTAGGTTTTTCACCGTCAATAACTATAAGCGAGCCACGCTCAACGCCTTTATTTTTAGATGCGACCAAAACGTCACCCGTGGTTAAAGTATTGTTCATAGACGGCCCGTCAACCACCACGTTAAAAAATACTGCCGTATATAAAACAACCGTAACCGACATTATGATTACTATAATGCCTAAAACCAGCAGAAACATTAAATCTGAACGCTCTTTCTTTTTAATTTTATCGGCAAGGCTGTCCCTGACCTTATACATTGTTTCCATTAGTTCCTTCTTCGGGGACGTAAGTTTTTGCAATTCTTTGAACTTCGTCAACGGATAAAAAAACCGCTCTCCCGCACTTTAAACATTTTATTTTTATATCCGCGCCCGTGCGAACGATTAACCACTCGTTCCCGCCACAAGCGTGATTTTTTCTGGAAATAATTTTTCCACCTACACAATACGTCATAATTATACCTTTTTAGTTTCAACTTAAACCCATAGCGCGTTGTTTATAAGATAATCAACCCCGTCAACGCTAAACCCGATAGCGTCTAACTTTTGGTAACTTTTAAGCGCCATACCTTCGCAGGTTTTAAACTTATTCATTTCAAGTTGAACGTTATGCCATACGTCACCGCCCAAAACGTTTACGTTTGCAATATATTCCGTTCTATTGCCTGCGTAATCGGCAAATAGTTTAACGGTAAGCACGCACTTTTCTTTTACGTAAATGTCAAGCATAAGCATTGCGCCGTCAGTTGGTTTATAGCGTTTAGCGCCCATTTTAAAAGTCAACAGCCCGTTCTTTGCCGTAACGCCTAATATGCCCATAGGTCCTTTTTTTACTTTTACAGGGCTTTTATCAGAAACGGTAATAAAGTCATATTCTTTTTCAACAGAAGTAAACACGCTTTCAGAATTTTCTTCCCTTGATGAATATATGATGTTTTGTTTAAACGCTTGATTTATTTCATTTTCTTTAAACCGCTTTGCCACAATATTTGTGCAAAGTTCAAAACCGCTGTTGTGTTTTACCGTTGCGAACACAGTAACTATCCCCGAATTTGAATACGGTAAATATTTGAACGTATATTTACCATCTGAAGATAAAGTGAACGCAGATATTTTTTGCCAACACCTAACGCTTGGCGCAATTTGTTCTTCAGAAACGTAAACCGCTACGCTTTCAAGGTCTTTTACACAAGGCGTAACTTCAATTAAAAATTCGCCGTTTAATATTTCGCATTTAATTTCAGGTTCTAAAGGAAGTTCTGCTACACCGCCTTCTTTATTTAAAAGTTCGTTAAAGAACAACAATAAATTTTGATAAGCGTTAAACCCTACGCCTTTTTCATAACCAACCGAATAATGAACGGCCCTAAAAAGATTTTCATTTATTCTTGAAACCGTATCGTAAACACGGTCACAATCGTAAAGTTTGCTGTTGGTTGCGGCAAGCATTAAAACGGGGCATTTCACGTGCATTGCATAAGCCTGCGGTTCAATACCCGCTATAAATTTATACATATTATCGTCAAACTGTGGCTCTACCGTACCAGCGTACTTATAAATTCCACGATACCCTGCCCAGCCTGCGTTAAGCGTAAAAGCGGCTGCGTCTAAAAGTTCGTCAGTTCCAGCCACTTGCCAAAGCACGGTAGCAACGTCACCCGATGCGATAGCGCCGACCTTTGAAACGCCGTTTTGTGATTTTAAAAACGCTAGCGCGTAACGCGCCGCGCAACACCATTCATACCAACAAGTTTGATTAGCGTCACCGTCAACTGCGGTAAGTTTATCTTTTACAGTTTCATAATTTGCGTAAGACACGCTTTCTGGATAAACGGTAAAATTTTCTTTTCCGTCTACTTTCCCTGCAAGGTCAATAGCAAGAACGGCATACCCACGCTTAACCAAATCTTCAATAAGCGTGTAATCAACGCCAGAAACTAAATCATTCAAAACGAGAATAGCCGGCGTAGAAACGGACAGTTGCGCGCTTTTAGCGTAAACGCCGAAAATTTCCACACAACCGTCTGCCGTTTTTCTACCTTCAATAAAAACGTCAGAATAAATTATATTGCCTTTACTTCTCTCCCCAACGACTTCTATACCGATAGGCGTATTAACTTTAAAACCGCCCCAGATTGCGTTTGGTGTAAGAATATTGCCTGCCATATTCACCTCTAAAAGAAACTTTTTCCGAAAGGTTTTTTAACCTTACCCGTCAATTTATTTAAATAATCGGAAATTTAAGTTGATTTTTAAATAAGTTTAGTTTATAATAAATTTCACTTGCGAACTTTAACCGCGCAATTATATTTATAT
>JAFVOV010000064.1 GCA_017505675.1 Clostridia bacterium | reverse complement strand
TGCGTGCCTATGGCAGACGTTTCTATACCGCTACTTTACGGTATAGTTGCAATAACCTGTCTTTTTATCTTGCACCAAATACTTTCGCTTTTAGAGCAGAAAGGTATGTTGTTTAAGCGCATTATTTCTGGAAGACCAAGTATAGTAATCAATAAAGAAGGTGTAGACGTTACCGAACTTAAACGCAACAATATGGGCGTTGACGATTTAATTGAATCAATGCGCGCGGCAGGATATTTTTCTTTTGACGATTTATTCTATGCTATTTACGAATCTAACGGCAAACTTTCCGCTTTTGAAAATCCAAATAAAACGGATGGTAATTCCTTACCGTTTTTAATTATAAGTAGCGGAAACTTGCACAACAAAAACGTTACACTAATAAATGAAGAACCTGTTAATATATTAAACTATCTAAAAAATATGAAAACGAAATTAAAAAACGTGGAAGTTATGACGGTTGACGGCAACGGCAGAGTATATTTTAAAGAAAAAAATCAAAAATATAAAATTCTATCTTTCCCGCTTAAAGAAGGTGTTAAATGGTAAGAACTATTCTTTCAACGGTAATAGTAAGCGTTATACTTCTTGCAGGCGCAATTTACGAATCTTTTTTCGTCACCCGTCAGTTTGACGAGTTTCACGACGTTCTTGAAATTTTATACGTAAAAGTTGATGAAGAAATAGCCACGCAAGACGACGTTTACGCCGTGCAAAAAAACTGGCTAGAAAAGAAAAAGGCGTTGCATATTTTTATACCGCATAACGACATAAAAGAAGTTGACCTTTGGCTTGCCGAATCCGCAACGCTCGTCCGTGATGAAAAGTGGGATGACGCTATATCTAAAATAGAAGTTTTAAAAGAACTTTCCGAACAAATACCAAAAACCTTTACCCTTTCTTGGGAAAACATTTTGTAATTATAATTTTAATTGACAAAGCCATTAAAATAGTGATAAAATCTTAATATAAATCATACGGAGTTTAAGGCTATGAAAGGTTTTATCAATGCAAAAGTTTACGTTGAAGGCAAAGGGATAATTACCGCTTGCATAGGGGTTAAAGACGGTAAAATTGAATATATCGGAAATGATGCAAGTTTAATTACCGAGCCTTACGAATTCTCTTTAGGGCAAGTGGTTGTTCCCGGCTTTATTGACGAACATATACACGGCGCAGCCGGCGCTGACGCTATGGACGGCACGAAAGACGCGTTATCAAAAATAGCAAACGCAATAGCAAGCGAAGGCACTACTTCTTTTCTTGCTACCACTATGACGCAAAGCCCTGAAAATATACTTAACGCAATGAACGCGGTTAAAGATTATATGTCTGAAAACGCAACTGACGGCGCTGCGGTTTTAGGCGTACATTTAGAAGGCCCGTTTATTTCCGTTAAACATATCGGCGCGCAACCGCTTGAATACGTTGCAAAACCCGACGTAAAAGTTTTTGACGAATATTATAAAGCGAGTGGCAACGCCATAAAAATTGTGAGCCTTGCCCCCGAAGCAGACGGCGCTGACGAACTTATTAAACACCTAACTTCTCTCGGTGTAACGGCAAGCGCAGGTCATACTGACGCTGGTTACGAAGCGATAGAAAAGGCTATTAAAATAGGCTTAAAAAACGTAACGCATACTTATAACGCGCAAAAAGCGCTCCACCACCGCGAAATAGGAACGGTTGGAAGCGCAATGCTTTTTGATGAACTTAACGCCGAAGCGATATGCGACACTATTCATTTAAGCGTTCCCGCAATAAAGTTACTAATTAAAAACAAACCGCACGATAAGTTCACCCTTATAACCGACTCTATGCGCGCAAAACACTTATCTGACGGAATAAGCGAACTTGGCGGTCAAGAAGTTATAGTTAAAAACGGCGAAGCGCGCTTAAAAGACGGAACTTTAGCAGGCAGTATATTAAAGATGAACGACGCCGTTAAAAATTTAGTTCTTAAATGTGGCGTACTATTTACGGATGCGATTGACTTTGCTACCGCTAACCCCGCTAAAAACCTTGGGGTTTTCGATAAAATAGGTTCTATTAAAGAAGGCAAAAACGCTGACTTCACCGTTCTTGACGGCGACTTTAACGTACACTTAACCGTTAGAAACGGCAACGTAATTTTTAAGGCGTAAATTTGAATATAAACTTAAAGGCGGAGTAACTACTCCGCCTTTTTTTATTTTTCTTTCGGGAACGCCTTATATAAATGGCAAATATTTATGTCTTCTGGCATATAAAGTCCGTGCGAACCTAAATCCCCGTCAATTTCGTGACAACCGTGGTCCATTGCAAAACCCAAAAGCACGTTTTTATCTTTATAATGATTTTTAATTATATTGCTTATCATAGAATATGTTATAGAATTATAACGTAGTTCTGAAAGCGCCTCTAAACTTTCCGGACCGTGTCTATGCATAACGTAATCGTAATTAGTGTTATAAATTGCTATAAAATCATAATCGCCGTTAATTAAAACGTCTGCCGCTTTAGCGTTTACTTCGCCTATAGTATCGTAAATAAAATAGTCCATATTTCTTTCTAAATAAATTTTAGACATACTGCAATCGGTCTGCGAAATTATAACCGGCTTTTTGCCTGCGCGTATGAGCGCGTCAAATATCGTATCTATGGTTATAACGGGCTTTTCATATTTCATTATACCGTGCACGGACGGTTGAGCGCCCGTATACATAGTGCCAAAGCAAACGGGCGTAACTGACGGCATTACCGTTTGCATAGGAACTTCTATATCAGAAAGTTCTTTGATTTCTTTAACTAATTGCGGATATTTTAGATATATCCATTCCGCAACTGCGTCAGGATTATACATAACTATCTTATCCGCCTTTTCACCACCGAACGCTTTATCTATAAATTCGGTTAAAAGCGGATTTGCCTCGTTTGCGCACGCAGGCTTTTCTATATTGAGCGCGTAACAAAGCGAAGCGCATAAAGTATCAAGCGAAGTTTCGTTAAAAGTTTCTTTTTTATTCATAACTATCTCCTTTTATTTATCGTTAGGAACGGAATTTTTAGAAAATTCACATCCGCAATAATTTTGACGATACAATCCGTATTTTTTTGAAAGTTCAACACTTCTTAAATATCCACCGCGTTTTTTAAAATCGGTAGGCAAAAACTTAACGCCCGTTTCTTCTTCAATAAGTTTACCTATATCGTTTAACTTCGTAGCGTTTTTTAACGGGCTTACGGTAAGCGTTGTTGTAAAATAATCAAAGCCGAGTTCTTTTGCCTTTTCGGCAGTCTTTTTTAGCCTTAAATAAAAGCACTTTTCGCACCTCACCCCACCTTCAGGCGCGCTTTCTAACCCAGATACGGTAGTTAAAAAATTCTGCTTGCCGTATTCTTCAACAATGCAATCTATATTTAATTGCTTACATAATTTAACCTGCTCTTTAGCGCGCAAATCATACTCTTTTTCGGTATCAATATTCGGGTTATAATAATAAACCGTCGTAGTAAAAGCGTCGGTTACGCGCTCTAAACACGCGGTAGAACACGGCGCGCAACAAGAATGAAGTAAAAGTTTTTCCCTTTTACCGTCACGCTTTAACTCGGCAATTATTTTTTCCATTTCTTTATTGAAATCGGTTATTCTCATTAAAGTTCCCTTTTACTTATTCCGTTTTCCGTTTTTTCCATATAATAGGCTTTACCGCCGGCAGATATAACTTTATTAAACTTACCGTCAACAAACTCTATAGCGCAGTCGTTTTCCACGCAATACGCGCCCGCTAGTTGCCCGTTAGAAAGCGCCGTTTTAAAATCTTCTTCACGCTCGTTGAAATGCGGGCACATTGCGCCGTCAAGAACGCCCATACCCTTTCTTAAAACGTAATCGGAACTTTCCCCGCGCATAATCTCATAATCGGTATACATATCGGTAAACCAACAAATAGCGCCTGCTGATAAACCGCAAATGATTTTACCCTGATTATACGCGTCAATAAGCATTTTATCAACGCCCCATTCTTTCCATTTATCTAGCATAAACACGGTATCGCCACCGCCAACGTAAATACAGTCTGCCACATCAATTTTACCCGCAATTTTTTCCACGCTCATTTCGCCGTAAACCATAAGCGCAACTTCTGCTTTAATATCAAAAACAGACGTATAAGTTTTTCTAAAACTGTTAAAATAAGGCATACTATCGTGTGATGCCGTGCCTATAAATAAGGCGTTTGCGCGCTTTTCCCCCGCGTGAACTTTAGCAAGGTTAGCAATATATTCGTCAATTTTTAGGGTGGTTTTATTTTTAATCTCTCCACCGCCTATAGCAATTATCCTTTTAACCATATTTATCCCCGAAAAAAGTTCAGACTTAACGTCTAACCCTTTATAATTTTTTCCGTGTTTAACCTAAAAACTTTTTCCGCGCATTCTTCACCATACTTTTTCACAATAACGTCTTTTGCTTTTTTAATCATTAACTTGCGTTTATGATGCAAATCACTTGAAACAAAATCAACCAAATTTTCGCTAAAAAGTTCTTTAATAAACTTACTGTATTTTCTTTTATATTTCCCTACAATAGAATCAGCGTTTACTTGAATAAGCCCGCCGATAGCCTTAATCTCATAAGCAAGGTCAATATCGCTAAAAGTATACCTTTCTAAATGCGCCACTATCGGAACGTAGCCAAGGTTTTTAAGTTCATAAACAAATTCGGTTATATCCCCTGCGTTTTCAAAAGCAAACTCAATTAAAACGTAAGGTGTGCCGTTTAACGTCAGTACTTTTTTATCGTGAAATATTTTTTTATAATTTCCGTCAATAAAAACTTCCTGCCCGAGATAAAGATTTACTGGAATATCAGCCTCGTAACACCGTGCCTTGAATTCTTTAAATACGTTATACAGTTCTTCGGGCGTTTTTACGTAATCCCCCCTAAAATGCGGGGTTAATATAACGTCCGTCACACCTTGGGAATATAATTCCCCGAGCATTTCTAAAGAATGCTCTAACGTTTCACTTCCGTCGTCAACGAACGGCAAAACGTGGGCGTGAATATCTGTAATCACTAATCTTTATTCTCCTCTACATCCTTATCATTATAGCGGTAACCGTAACTATAATATCTACCGCTGTTAGATAGTTCTTTATCTTTCTTTCTATCGTACATAGTAAATACCGTACCTAAAACGTTTGCGCCGTTCTTTTTAAGTTCGTTTACAGCGTCGGCAACTTCCGTTTTAGTAGTTTGACCGTAAGCAACCAAGAACAATACTCCGTCAGAAATTTTAGAAATATGAATATAGTCGGAAACCTGAAGTACGGGCGCGCAATCTAAAAGAACGTAATCGTATTCGCTACGAAGTTGTTCTATTAAAGACTTAAACTTGTCCGAAACAAGCACGAGCGAAGAATTGTAAATTTCCGCCCCGCGCGTTATCAAATCAACGTTTTTATAAGCGGTGTGTTTGATGATTTTTTCTTTATCAGCATCACCCAAAATATATTCTGCAATACCGTTATCTTTACTTAACGAAAATAGCCTGTGCGTTCTGGGACGGCGGAAGTCTAAATCAACAACCACAACTTTCTTATCAGTTAGCCCAAGGCTTACGGCAAGGTTGCAAACGACGGTGGTTTTGCCTTCTGCAGAAACGGCTGATTCAACTTGAATAACCTTTTTATTTCCGTCTGCGTTCATATAAAGAACGTTATCTTTAAGTCTATTATACCCTTCGGTATACTTTTCTTTAGCGCCTTCGCCTACGTAAATTTTGCCTTGCATTCCGTGTTTACTCTTTTTCTTAAAAAAAAGCATGTCAGTTCTCCGTTAAATTAGTTTTACATTTATATTATTATACATTAAATATAAGATAATTGCAATAAAAAACTTAAAAAAAACTCCCGTTTAGTTAAAAAACGGAAGATTTTTATTATTTATTAGTCCGCGCGGTTAAATTTCCCAAAAGCGTTTAATCTACTTTTAAGTGTTTTTAAATGAAGTTCGTCATCTTTAATAATTCTTTCTATTACCCGCTTAACCAACTCGTTTTTTATATCTTTTAAAAGTTTTTTCATTTCTTCAATATAAACAAGTTCTAACGCGATAAGGTCTATAATTATTTTTTCGGGAGAGAGCGCGCGTTTTTTATTTGGTAAAACCGTTTCGGAAAAATTTTCTTTTATAGACGGCGTAACGCCTAACTTGTAAATAGTATCGCGTAGCAATATTAAATGCTTAATTTCGCAAACGGTAATACCTAAAATTAAATCGGCGGTAACGGTGTCTTTAATCTTTTTTAAGTTAAAATAATCAAAAAAACAACGATATACTATTTTAATTTTACCGTGCGTACCCGAGTAAACGCCACAAAGCCTAATTGCCGAACCAAAATCTTTGCGCCCAAATTCTACTATCGGATAAGGAAGACTATCTGCCACCGGATTTAACATAAAAAACTCCCAAATTTTATTTCTTAATATTTATATGAAAAATTTGAGAGCAAAGTTAAACCCGCGTAAATTTACGCGGGTTATGTTTTAACTCAAGGCTATGTCACAAAAAATGACTGACTAGCAATTTTTGCGCTTTAGCGAGAAAAATACAAAAAGGACGAGTGTTCTTGTAAGGGCGCATACCCTTGGCGGTCTGTAACCGCACAAAACACGAAGTAATTTGTAGTATTTTTCCGCTAAAAATCAGTCAGAGTTTGTGTCAGAGCCTATACTAATAAGAAGGCGTCCAATGCGCTCTGCAATGCGGTATTAAAAGAATTTTTCCATCACTGCTTACCGAACCTAAATTGTTCAAGTTAAATATCGTATCGGCAGAAATTTTATGCGCTTTCCCTGCGGTATCTAAATATTTCCAGTATCCGCCGAAAGAATATTCGTCCCAACCCGGCTGTTCTTTCGGGTCAACTACAGGGAATATATTAATTCCGTTTTCAGCAAGCGTTTCGCCTTCAACGACTTCAATATAATATTTGTTAAACGAAGTAACGTCACCGCTTTTCGTCACCGAACAATCTACTTCTTGCTTTCTTACTATTGAAGTGAGAGAATACGCTACAGTATATACCCTTTTAAAAATAGCGGTAAGAGTTACGTTTTCAGCAATATTCCAAAGAGTAGTTTCCCTAATAATTCTATCTTTATATTTCCAACCGGTAAAAATATAACCTACTTTTTCCGGCACGGGGAGTTCCCCAACAACTTCACCGTAAGTAATTTTTTTATTCACGGTTAAAGCGTCGTAATCAATAGTATACTGAACGGGCGACCAGTTAGCAACCAGCGTTGCATCACCACCCAAATCAGATTTTTTAATATCTTGGCTTAAAACTTTATCGCTACCGCCGTTTAGCGTCCAACCGGTAAATTGATACCCTGCCTTAATAGGGTCGTGTATAACTACTGCAACGGTAGAATCGTTATAAAAATGCGCGTTATCCCTTTGAAAACCGCCTTGAAGGTCATACTTTATAACGTAATCAGAAGAAGATACCCATTGTGCGTAAGCCGTTGCGTTACCATCAACACGCCACCCCATACCGTTATCTATATATCTTCCGTTTTCATCAACCCAACAAGCAAATTTACACCCTGATTTTACGGGGTCAACCGGTAAAGTTATAGGCGTATTAAAATTAACTTCAACGCTTGCTTGCGCGTTAGGTAAAACTGCGCCGTCACTATCTTTAAAAGATAAGGTATAAACGTTAGGCGTCCATTTAGCAAGAACGGTGCAAGAAGAAGTAATAGTAGCAAAATCAACGTTCCAAGAAAGCGTATACCCCGGCTTAACGAACACAGGCGCTACTATATCAAGCCCGCTGTTAAAGGTTTTTTCCACTATGCCGTCACCGTTTTCCAAAGCGCCGCCTTCACCTTCAAAAGTAACGGTGAAAGCATATTGCCTCCAAAGCGCTTTAACGGTCTTATCCCCTTTTATATCGGATAAACTTGAATCCCAGCCGACAAAGTTATACCCATGACAAACGAAAACAGGCGCAACTATATCTTTAGCGCTACTTACCGTTTGGGTACTTTCACCCCAGTAAAGATACGCGCCCGCTTGGTCGCCCTTATCAAAGGTTACTGTAAAAGTTTTATTTTTTACGCAGCCCGAAACGGCAAAAACCGAGATTAATGCCATAATAATAGACAGGGCGGCGGTTATAAGTTTCTTCAAAATTTTTCTCCCCTAAAAGTCGTTTTTAGTTATTATATATCGTTTTTCAGTTATTATATAATAAAAACGCTTATATGTCAATTAAAAAGCAAAAAAACGCAAAAATTGCGTTTTTTTACATTTAAATTCCGTATTTAGACATTATTTTAAGCAACGCGCCAAGTCCGTCGTTTATTCTGTTTTTAATTGAATCGTTAAGTCCGTTCTTTTCCGCTTCGTTTAAGGCTTGTTCAAGTTCATAAACCTGCCTTTTATCATTTTGACCGAGCGAATAATATTCCATTCTGTTTATTACGCTTTTAACGTGAGAAAAATCAAGTTCTTTATCTTCTACCCTAATATTTTCTTCAACAGGTTTTAATTCAATTTTTTCACACACTTCCCTTTCTTGTTTTAAGTCACTTGCTTTTTTATCAATAAGCCTTGCTAAATCCAACTGCTTTTCGGTGAATTTTGCTTTTTTAGGTGGAATACTATAAATTATTGCTAAATATATAACTGCCACGCCCAAACTTATAATAGTAAAGGTAAAACTCTTTAGCAACAACTCTAACCCCGCGTGAATTAGTATCAGTCCCAAAAAAATTAAAG
>JAFVOV010000063.1 GCA_017505675.1 Clostridia bacterium | reverse complement strand
TAAAGATGCACAACTGGACAACCGAAAACTTAAAAGCAGGTATTCCCGCAGACAGAATTCCCAAACAGTTCTTACAGATGTTCAAAGACGCTGGTTATGAAAAGAACTACGTTTACGGACCTTGCCACGGTACTGGTATGATTGAAGTTGAAGCGCCTTGGATGGAAACTTCTTCAGACTATATGTTGAAAGAAAATATGACTTTCCAAGTTGATACTTTCGTTTCTGGTTCAACCTTTGGTTGCCGTTGGGAAAAGGGTATTGCTATTAAAGAAAACGGCGTAGAATCTTACACCGATTATCTCGAAAAACACGGTCTTATCGAACTCGGATTCTAATATCGGGGGTATTAACAATGGTAGTAGGAAAAAAATATTGGATTATTCCTGACTGTGAACTTCCCCCTGAAGGTGAAGGCGTATTAAAAGGTCATGAAAGCGTTGTTATCGTAAACGACAGCAAGAAAAAGGCTGTAATTAAAGTAAAATTATTTTTCGTAGACCAACCGGCTTACGAAAACATTACTTGGGAAGTTGCTCCCCAGTCAGTTTTCTGCTTTAGAATGAATAACGTTGAACATATGTGTGGTTATAAAGTACCGCTTGAAACTCAATACGCTATGAAACTTTCTAGTAGCCAACCTATCGTAGTTCAGTACGGTAGACTTGACAACCGTCAAACCAACCTTGCTTACTACACCACTATGGCGTTTTAAGAATAACTAAAACTTTCTAGTAGAACGGTTGCTACTTAAAAAAGCAATTAAGAATATTTAATCAAAAAAGAAACGGCTATATTTAATAGTCGTTTCTTTTTTGATTTATTTTTGTGTCACAGCCTTGTTTTTTGCTCTGTAATATGATTGAATACTTTTAAATCCAGCATCAAAAAGCAAAGTTGTTATTTTAATTTTATTATTTTCCTTGAGCGTTTTTTCAACGAAATCAAGGCGCAAGCCGTTTACGTATTCAGGTAGCCCTGAATTTAGGTATCGGTGGAAAACCCGTGAAATGTGTTCGGGCGTATATCCAAACCTTTTAGATAAAGTTTTAAGACTTAAATCACCTTTATAATTCTCGTGTATATACGTCAATATATTTTGGGCCAAAGTAGTTTCGTCGCTCAAAAATTCACCTAAATTAAGCCGTTCTTCAATAAGCCCTAAAATTAGTTCTACTGCGCCACTTTTAACGGTGTCTTTAAAATTTTCAGGCGCAACGTATTCGTAAGCCAAATTATAAACTTTTTCACAAAGGTTTTTATCTGAAATAACGGGGGATATTACTTTTTTGCCACCTTTACGCGTAAAAAATTTTTGAGCAGTATTCGGCGGAATAATTAAAACTAACCCTTCAGTTTCGCCTTCACTTTTATCGTAAGAGTGAATATCGTAACTGTCAAAAAAAACGGTATCACCAGCGTTTACCGGGTACGTTACGCCGTTACGTGTTATTTGGTATTTTCCTTTTTTTAGCGCGAAAATTTCCGCTTTTAAGTGAAAGTGCGGTGGATATAAAAACGAGGGACCTTTGATTAAAGAAATTTTCTTTTCATTATCACGCCTTTTTTCATAAAAACTTTTCATATCTATAATATATCAAAAAATGAGAACATTTTAAAGCGTTTTATGGTATTTTTACATAAAATTTTATGCTATACTTATAAAAAACGGTAAATTAAAGGGGCGTAAATGAAATTTAACGTTAAAGATTTTACATTAGAAGAAAAATTAAAATTACTTACTGGTAAAAACTATTGGGAAACTGAAGATTTAGATGGCAAAATCCCTTCGGTATTTATGGCTGACGGTCCAAACGGATTAAGAAAAGTTGTTGAAAGACCAAATATCGGCGGTTATACCGTAAATGCAACGGCAATGCCTAATATATCCGTGCTTTCAAATACTTGGAATATAGATTTAGCGTACTTAAATGCAAGCACTATTGCAGACGACTGTTTAGAAAATGAAGTTGACGTGCTTTTAGCGCCGGGCGTAAATATAAAACGCAACGCGCTTAACGGGAGGAATTTTGAATATTTTTCTGAAGACCCTTTTTTAGCGGGCAAAATGGCGCGCGCTTATATTGAAGGCGTGCAAGATAAAGGCGTTGGAACAAGTCTTAAACATTTTGCTTGCAATAATAGCGAACACGATAGGTTTAGTACTTCCGTTGAAGTTGACGAAAGAACCTTGCGTGAAATTTATTTTCCCGCTTTTGAAGAAGCGTTAAAAGCAAAACCGTGGACGGTAATGTGTAGTTATAATCCCGTAAACGGAATATACGCATCACAACACAAAAAATTACTAAAAACAATCTTGCGTGATGAATTTGGCTTTGACGGTCTTACCGTGTCAGACTGGAGCGCCGTTCATGACCATCCTGAAGCCGTGAAAGCAACTTTAGGGCTTCGTATGCCTTATGAAAAAGACGCTTATAATAGCCTTAAAACCGCTTATGATAACGGGGAAATCACCGAAGAAGAAATTGATTTTTGCGTGTCTTGCGTATTAGGCTTAATTGACAAAAAAATTAACGCGAAGAAAAACCCACCTGAATTTTCTAAAGAAGAGCGCCACTTTAACGCCGTTGAAATTGCTAAAGAAGGCATAGTACTTTTAAAGAACGAAGAAAATTTATTACCGCTTAAAAACTGTAAAAATATAGCGGTACTTGGTATGTTTAATTCTTTTCCACCTTTGGGCGGTGGCGGTTCAGCGGGCGCGCAGACAGATTATAAAATCACGCCGTTATCAGATTTATTGAAAGAAAAAATAAACGCGCAAATTTACGGGTGTGACGTAACGCGTGGCATTGCGGTAAATGCGTTGACTTATTTAAAAAGCGCTATGGAAAAGGTTTATGAATCTGACGTTTCAATTTTATGCGTTGGTGAAAAAGCGCCGTTAGTTTCTGAAAGTTGCGATAGGGAAAGTATGAAACTTTCAGCCGTTCAAGAAAATATGATATTAAACGCCACAAAATATAGCGATAATTTAGTCGTGTTAGTATACGGTGGTAGCGCTATAGATATGAGCGCGTGGATAGATAAAGTTAAAGCGGTAATTTTCGTAGGCTTTGCAGGTGAAGGGGTAAACGAAGCGTTAGCGTCAATTCTTACGGGTGAAACCGTTCCAAGCGGTAAACTTTCAGAAACTTTCCCGTTATCAGTAGAAGATACGGTTACTGCTGGTAAACTTGACGACGGGCAGGTTGACCATTATAAGGAAGGCATTTTAGTCGGCTATCGATATTATGATAAGTTGGGCTTAAACGTTCTTTTCCCGTTCGGACACGGGCTTTCTTATGCGGATTTTGAATATTCAAATATAAAAGTAGAAAAGACGGGGGAAACTGATTATACTGTTTCTTACAATATAAAAAATCTTTCAAAGTTTGACGCTAAAGAAGTTTCACAAGTTTACGTTAAAGACGTTTTCGCATCCGTTGTGCGCCCGGTAAGAGAACTTAAAGGCTTTTCAAAAGATTTAATAAAAGCGGGGCAGATTAAGCACGTTAGCGTGAATTTAGATTTTAGGTCGTTCGCGTATTACAGCACCGCTCTTGATAAATGGACTATTGAAAAAGGCACGTTTATTATAGAAGTTGGTTCGTCTTCCCGCGATATTCGTTTATCTGCTGAAATAAAAATTTAATAAAAGAAAATAATTTAAATAAAAAAGCGGAAAGGAAAACCTTTCCGCTTTTTTGTTGTTAAAAATCCCATTTGGGGATATATTCTTCACTTGCGCTT
>JAFVOV010000062.1 GCA_017505675.1 Clostridia bacterium | reverse complement strand
GCCCTGCGGGGCTTTATTCTGCGGGTACGGCTCAAAAGTACGTGAACGTAAAAGGGTATCTACCCGGGAAGAACGTGGTTATTTTAGGTTCGGGCGATATAGGGCTTATTATGGCGCGTAGAATGACTTTAGAAGGCGCTAAAGTTCACGCTGTATGTGAAATTATGCCGTATTCTAGCGGACTTAAAAGGAATATCGTGCAATGCTTAAACGACTTTGATATTCCGCTCTATTTAAGCCATACTATAACAAAAATTGAAGGCGACGGCAGAGTTACAGGGGTGGTAATAAGTCAAGTTGATGAAAATAAACGCCCGATAAAGGGGACGGAAAAACATTTTGACTGTGATACCGTTCTTTTCTCTGTAGGGTTAATTCCTGAAAATGAACTTACTAAAACTGCGGGCATTGAAATTTACCCCAACACTAAAGGCGCTTACGTTTATCAAAATAGAGAAACTTCCGTTGAAGGAATATTTTCTTGCGGTAACGTTCTGCACGTTCACGACCTTGTTGACTTCGTTTCTGAAGAAGCGGAAATTGCAGGCGTTGCGGCGGCAGAGTACGCTCTTTCCGGCGGTAAGGCTCACGACGCTGTTAGTTGCGTTTGCGGTGATAACGTTAGTTACGTTCTTCCGCAAAAGATTGATAAGAATATTGACGGAAACGTTAAAATTTTCTTCCGTGTAAAAAACGTGTTTAAGGACTGCGCTGTAAAAGTTCAATGCGGTGATGAAATTCTAGTTTACAAAAAGAAAAGAATTGCGCTCCCCGGTGAAATGGAAACGGTTACTTTACCTGCTGATAAAATTAAAACGCTTAACGGTGGCGTTACCGTGTCTTTAGAGGTGTAATATGAAAAAAATTACTTGTATTGAATGCCCTATGGGGTGTGAAATAGACGTTGAAGTTTGTGATGGAAAAGTTATTTCGATTATCGGCAACACCTGTCCACGCGGAAAACTTTATGCGGAAAATGAAGTTACTTGCCCGAAAAGGGTTTTAACAAGTACCGTTAAAAGCGCGTGCGGTAAACCCGTGCCCGTTAAGACGGATGCGCCCGTTAAAAAAGCAGAACTTTTCGCGCTTATGGAAAAGTTAAATTCTATTACGATAAGTTTGCCTGCAAAAATCGGCGATATAGTTTGCCTTGATTTTTCAGACGGGGCAAATTTAATAGTTGCGGGCAACGTGGAAAAATAAAATTATAGGGTTGTTTGTCGTTGACAAACGCCCTTTTTTTATGTATCATATATGCGCATAGGTGAGATGTTAAGGAGTTTTTTATGTGTAAAGCGGTTATTTTCGATTTGGACGGAACGGTTCTTGATACAATGCAAGATATTGCAGATTGCATGAACGTTGCGCTTAAAGATTTTGGGTATGAAATTAAATCTTACGCTGAATATAAACAGGTAATCGGTAATGACGCGCCTAATTTTATGAGAAAACTTTTGGGGGATTTGCCAGAAGATTATCTTATGAAAATTTGGAACTATTATATTCCTATCGTAGAAAAACACGGTACGGAAAAAAGCAAGGTTTTTGACGGGATTAAAGAAACGCTAATCGAACTTAAAAAGCGCGGTTATAAACTTTCTTTATTTACGAATAAAACCCCTGATGAATTAGAGCCTTTTATTGATAAATTTTTAAAGGGCTTACCTTTTGATGATATCGTTGGCGTTGGCGGAACGGCTGACGCTAAACCTAGCCCGAACGAAGTTTTTAGAATTTTAAAAGACTTTGGCGCTGACGCTAATAAATCTTATATTGTAGGCGACGGTGAAACGGATATTTTAACGGCTATAAACGCCGGTGTTATG
>JAFVOV010000061.1 GCA_017505675.1 Clostridia bacterium | reverse complement strand
CGACGTTGCGGTTAACGTTTGCGGTGGTGGTTTCACTGGTCAAGCAGGCGCTATTAGACACGGTATTGCCCGCGCTCTTTTACAGGCAGAACCCGAAACCAGAGCGGCTCTTAAAAAAGCAGGTTTCTTAACCAGAGATTCCAGAATGAAGGAAAGAAAGAAATACGGCTTGAAAAAGGCTCGTCGCGCTCCGCAATTCTCAAAGAGATAATTTGCGAGAGAGAATTATTTCATCAACGAAACCCGAAGATTTTTCTTCGGGTTTTTTATTTCGTGAAATAGCACGTTTTACATATTAAAACGGTTGACTTTTTTTACTTGTTTTGTAAAATTAAATAGAAAGAACTTTGTTGGTGAAAATTATGGCGGTTAAAACTAATTATAAAGCCACTATTACGGCTTGTTTTACTGGGTATATAACGCAATCTATAGTGGTAAATTTTTTGCCCCTTTTATTTTTAACGTTTTGCAACGGATACGGAATATCTCTTGAAAAAATTGCCGTGCTTATTACGGCTAATTTTATGTTACAACTTTGTACGGACCTTGTTTCAACAAAACTTATTGATAAAATCGGTTATCGCGCAGGTATGCTTGCTGCAAACGTCTTCGCTGCGTCAGGGCTTGTTCTTCTTGCATTTTTGCCTGAAATTATAGACCCTTATTTAGCGTTAGTAATAAGCGTTGCTTTGTGCGCGATAGGCAGTGGACTAGAAGAAGTTTTGATAAGCCCGATAGTAGAAGCGTGTCCCACAAAAAATAAATCTGCAATAATGAGTTTAACTCACTCGTTTTATTCTTGGGGAACGGTGTTGGTAATCGGGTTATCAACCGCGTATTTTGCATTGTTTGGGTTAGCCGAATGGAGATGGCTTGCCCTTTTCTGGGCAATAGTTCCCGTATTCAACACGGCTTGTTTTGCAGTTGTGCCTATTTATAATGAAAAATTTACCGCAGAAAAAGGCGGTGGGGTTTTATCTTTATTAAGGTCTGGGAAATTTTGGTTTTTTGCGCTGTTGATGACTTGCGCGGGCGCATCTGAAATTGCAATGAGCCAATGGGCGTCTGCTTTTGCAGAAAGCGCGCTCGGCGTTGATAAGGCGGTGGGTGATATTGCGGGCGCGTGCCTTTTTGCGTTGATGATGGCTGTATCTAGAACGCTTTACGCAACGGTTAGTGAAAAAATTAAACTTAAAAAATTTATGACGATATGCTCTGCGCTATGCGTTTTATCTTACGCGTTAGCGGTGTTTGCGCCTTTTCCGTGGATAAGCCTTTTAGCGTGTGGATTATGTGGCTTTTCGGTTGGTATAATGTGGCCGGGAACGATAAGTATGGCATCAAAAAAACTCGTTGGAAGCACGGCTCTTTTTGCGCTACTTGCCGTTTTTGGTGACGTGGGCGCATCTATAGGCCCGTCCATAGTGGGCTTTGTTTCGGGGGCGTTTGATAACGATATTAAAAAGGGACTTGCTAGCGTAATAATTTTCCCGGTGATAATGCTTATAGGCGTTCTTATTTCTTCACGGAAAAAAGTTAAGGAAAAAAAGCAAGAAAATAGCGATAAATAGGCTTATTTTTGAAGGTGTTTTTGTTTTACGCGTTTAATAAATTCGTCGTGTGAATTCATAGTGTAAAGCATACCGGACTGGAGTGGAACGGTTGGCTTTGTGGGTGGTTTTGGCGCTACGGGCGCAGTATCTTTTTTGTCGGAATTACTAGAAGAAAGCGAAGAAATAAGGCTTTTTAAAATATCACCGTTTGCCGAATTTTCTTTTTCGCCGTCAGTTTTATTGTTGGCGCTTGGGGATAAAAAGGAATTTAAAAGTTTAAAAATGCCGAATTTATCCATTAAATTCACCTCCTAGACAAAGAAAAAAAGGAAAAAATCAAAAAAATCATTGCAAATCTTTGATTTATAGTATATAATATATAACTGTATAACTAATATATTCGGGGAACTTATAAATGTTTACAAGCCCGAATCGGAGTTTTTTATGAAAAAGATTTTACTCAAAATTTTATGCGGGGCGTTGGCTCTCGTAATGCTTATGGGGCTTACTGCTTGTTCTGGTGATGAATGGAAAGCAGGCGACCTTAAGAACGGTGGAGAAGTAGTTTCGGACGGCGGATTCGTCGCTGAAACGGAAAATTATCTCTATTACATTAACGGCGTTGCTACTTCTACTGAAGATAACGCGTTTGGCAAACCTTTAAAGGGCGCGCTTATGGCGGTGGACAAGAGCAACTTAACCAAGACTGAAGTAGTTGTTCCAAAACTTTTTGCGGCAACGGATTATAATGCGGGATTATTTATTAGCGGTGGTTACGTTTATTACGGAACTACGTCAACCGAAGTTCAACTTTCTGGTTCTATTGCTAGTAGTGAATTGATGTTCACCAGAACTAAACTTGACGGTAGCGGTTCAACGGAAGAACTTTTTGCGGTTGCAGGGCTTTCTACCGAATATAGATTTATTGAAAAAGACGGTAACGTTTATATAGTTTATTATGATTCAGCCGAAACTGCGTTGATAAGTTATTCAGTTAACGATAAAGCGAAAACCGTTATCGCTAAAACTGATGCAAAAACGGATAAGATGCTTTCTTTAGGAAGTTATAAGTTCTTAAGTGACGCAGATAAAAACAGCGCGGTTGTAGTTTATACCGTTACTGTTTATACTGAAGCGTATGATGCTGTTAAGGCTGCGAAAGAAGGTTACGCAAGAGCATCTGCAAGTTATAATAAAGTTTACGCATATAAAATCGGTGACACCGTAAGTGATGCGGGTGTTGCAGGAACTTGCATTTTAGACGGCGCGCATAATGCTGATAGCGACGTTGATGACGGAACGTTTGCGTTTACGCTTGTTAAAGGCGGTTACGTTTTCTTTACCGAAACGGTTGGCTCTAAAGTTAAAACTTACGCATTAACTGCTGCTCAAATTGCAAACGGTAGCGCAGCGACTGAAATTATCAACACCGATTACGCTGCAGATGCAAACGTTATCGTATCGCTTAACGAAGTTTATATTTTAGATACCGGCAAGGTTTACAAGGCAGATATGCTTGCCGTAGGTAAAGATAATCAAAAGGTTTGCGTTGCTATCGGTAGCGGAATTACAACCCTTTTAACCGTTAAAGATAATACTCTATATTATTATAATGCTAGCACGCAACTTTCAAAAATAGAACTTAACAATGAAGACGCTAAAGAAATTCGCATTTCTGAAGATACGGTAAATTCTTCTTGGTATAAGCCCGAATTTATTAAAATAGGTGAAATTGAATATTTATTCTATTTAGATAATTCTTCACTTGGCGCATCTTACGTTAAATACGTTGACCTTGGCGCAACCGTCGTTGCTGAAGATACCGACGATAACGACGAAGACGATTTGTTCTATCTTGATACGGAAAAGATTAAACTTATGGGTATTATGAAAAACGTTGACGCGGTTAGCGTTTTAACGGCAAGAATTAACGCGGTTACTTCTTCCTTAAAAGACGGCAACATAGTATTTGAAAAGAATGAAGAAACAAATAAACTTGTTGCCCCAGAAGTAGAAAAAGCGAACGCTCTTTACACTAATGCAAGCCCAGAAGTAAAAGCAGAACTTTCTCAAGCGGTAATTGATACTCTTAACGATTATCTTAAAGCAATAGAAATAGTTAATTACTATGCAAGACTTGAAGGCATACAAAACTGCTTAACTACTGAAGACGCTAAAGATTTTAGAACGGCTTATGACGAAATCAAGACGGCTGTTGAAACTTTCAAGGCGAGCGAAGGAGCAAGCGCGGTTGATGCTTATATCGCAAACAACTATAAATTCTATTATCAAAAAGCAGTTAGTCTTTTTGAAGCAAAATAATAAAAGATTAAAAAATATTAAAAACACGCAAACTTTTTTGCGTGTTTTTTGTTTTAAACAAAAACCGACAATTTTTTACAAAAATAAAAATTCTTTGTTGTTAAATGTCGAAAAAAGTCAGTAATTATCTAACTAAAATAATTTTGTACAAAAATCGACAAATATTTTTCAAAAATGCGTAAATTCGTTTGGAGTTTGGCGAGAGATGTTGTAAAATGTAAATATAAAAGGAAAGGAGAATTTTTATGATGCAAAGAAAGACCGTGTTTTTATTGCAAAACACCAAAGAAGTATGTGATGAACTAGCGAAGAAGTTTTACGCCACGGATGGCTATGAAGTTATCGGGTTTGACGTGGATGCAATTTCTGCAATACCCGTTATTGCGGAAAAGAAACCAAAATTTTTAATAACCGATTTGGTGCTTACCGGGTATGACGGCTTGAGCGTTATAAGCAAGGTAAAAGAAATGGGCGTGGGAACTAAAATAATAGTTTTAAGCGCGCTTGCAAGTGAAGATATCGTTTCTAGGGCTGTTTCTGCCGGCGCGGATTATTTTATGGTTAAACCTTATAATTTTCCTTTATTAAAAGAAAGAATGGATGCACTTGATGAAAAAACTGAATTTACCGTTAAAAACGTTACCGAAAGTTTTCACAAAGTAACTTTAGAAGAAAAAATCAGCAAAATTTTTATTAACGTAGGTATTCCACCACACATCAAAGGTTATTCCTTTTTAAGGGAAGGTGTAAAAATGGCTGTTGAAGACCCCGAAATTATAAATAACATTACTAAAAAACTTTATCCGTCTATCGGTGAAAAATATCAAACCACAGCAAGCAAAGTTGAACGCGCTATTCGACACGCTATTGAAGTTGCTTGGAATCGTGGAAGGATAGAGAGTATAAACAATATATTAGGCGTGCGCGCGTATATCGGCGCAGAAAAACCAACTAACGGCGAATTTATAGCGTTAGTTGCTGATAAAATGTTACTTGAAAGAGCGTAAAGATAAGCCCCTATATTAAAAGGGGCTTATCTTTTTTGTAATGAGCAAAGTTAATATTTTATTGTTAAACAGTCAAAAATAAAAATTCCAACAAGATTTTTCAAATTTTTATAAAATAATCCATAAAAACAGTTTACAAAAAGCCTTTATATAGATATAATATCAGCGAAATATATTTCGTACGCAAAATTTGTAACAACCTTGCGTAAGATTTAAATATATATATTGTATAACGGAGAATAAAAATGGGATGGATTAAATGCCCCAGATGTGACCTTAATTATATTAAGGAAGGGGAAGAATATTGTGACGTATGTAAGGCAGAACTTAAAAAAGGACCGCAGTTAGTTTTTGCTATTGATGATGAAGATGAAACTGAAGCAATGGACCTTTGCCCAGTCTGCCATCAAAATTATATAAAACCCGGCGAAAAGATGTGCGCAAAGTGCGCTGAAGAGCAAGATTATAAAGCGGGGCGCGAAGACCCTGATGACGACGAGTCTTGGAAGGAGTATCTTGACAACGACGAGGAAGAAGAGGAAGAAGATGAAGAAATGCTTTCTTTAAATAAACTCGCCGAAGAAGAAGGTGACTTTGACGACGAAGAAGAGGAAGAAGAGGAAATCATTGAAAACAATGACCCTGATGACTTTGATATTCCCGACGTTGACGAATCTGACTTCGAGTATGATGAAGACGAAGAAGAGGAAGAAGACGAGGACGACGATTACGAAGATTAATTTTTTTGTATAAAAATTTTTTTCGGTGCAATAATCAACGTATGATTAAAAGCACGGTAAGTTTAAGTCAGGTAAAAGAAACCATTAACAAAATGAAAGAACGCCCGGTATCGGTAACGCTTAATTTAGGCAGAAATAAACTAGTTAGTTTTTCTGGCAAAATAGTTGGCGTTTATCCGGCGCTGTTTACGGTCAGTCCGTTCGATAAAAGTTTTAAGGGTAAAACGTCTTATTCTTATTCGGAATTTATGTGCGGGCGTGTAAAATTAAAAGAAATTAGTGAAACAGTATAAAATTGCGCGATAAAATTATCGCGCAATTTTTTGTTCTAATAACGAACTTTACGCTATATAATGTATTAAGGCATAGAGCGTAAAGGAGGGGTTATGGTAGAACCTGTATTTGAAAAAATAAACATTCACCAAAGAGAAGGGGAAATTAAAGAGCAGATTAAAGCGGACGTAAAAACGGACGTATCGTCCGAAGCGGTTTCGGGTATATTAGCGGTTGCGCCGTGGGTTACGGTCAGCGAAAGCGAAGTTTTAAATGGAAAAATAAGATACGGCGGTAAAGTAATATTTTATATAAGTTATATCGACGGTGACGGCTTACTTAAAAAATGCGAATGTGGTAGCGAATTCGTTGGTGAGATTAAAAACGATAATATTTTAGGTAACGAGCGCGCTTATCTTACGGCGGAAGTTGATAAGGCGGAAACAGACCTTTCAGGCTTAAAACTTTCAGTCAGCGCGTTTATTACGGTTAAAGCAGGCGTTGCCGGCGCATCTGAAGTAAACGCTTTGGTCGGTGGGGAAAATTTAGTAGTTAAAGAAAGCGAATTAGTTTCTGCTAAAAGCCTTGGCGTGTGCCGTGGGATTTATCCGCTTGAAGAAGAATTTGAAGTTTCTTATCTAGTAGAAGAAGTTCTTTATCACCGCGCAGATGCGGTTATTACTGCCGTGCAGAGCGGGGTAGGCACTATTATAGTTGACGGCGAAGTGCTTTTATCTTTAATTATGTTGCAAAAAAGTGATAAAAACGATATAATAAAAGAAACGAGAAATCTGCCCTTTAGAATGGAAATTGAATGTGAAGAATCAATGCCCAACATGCAGGCGGTTGCCCGTGTGAAAGAGCGTTCGTTTAAAACCGATATAGCGGTTGATGAAAATAACGGCAAAAGCGTGGTTGGCGTAAACGTTTCACTTGCGTTTGAAGGCGAAGCATTTGCGGATGGCACGGCTACCGTTGCTAGTGACGTTTTCAGTACGGAAAACGACGTGGAAATAATCAAGGAAGAATATCCGTTTTATAAAACTTGTGAAGTTCGCTCTTATAGCGCGGTTATAAACGGAAAAGCGGAAGTAAACGAACTTCCCGTTGGGGCAGTAATTCTTGCCGTAGGCAATGAAAAGGCAAGTATAATATCAACCGCGTGTGACGACGGCGCGCTTACCGTAACGGGTGTATTCGGCGCTACGGCGTTCGTTCGTGACGGGGACGGAAAAGTGTTTACCAGAAAACTTGAATTGCCTTTTGAAAAGAGTTTTGACGCTGGTTTTAATTGCCAAACGGAAATAACCGTTACGGTTAAAGCCACTAGGGGTAGCGCAAAAATTACTTCGCTTACTGAAATGGAAACGGATGCAGAACTCCGCTTTACCGTGTATCCTACGGAAAAGTGTTCGCATAAAGTTGTGAAAGAGATAAAGGTATTAGGGGAAAAGAGAAAAAAGGATGCGGCTATAAGTATTTATATCCCGGAAGAAGGGGAAGAATTGTGGTCGCTTGCAAAACGGCTTAACGTTTGCCCTGATACTTTAATTGCAACTAATAAAGATTTGCAATTTCCGCTTACCGGTAACGAAAGAATAGTTATATACAGGCACAAATAGCGTTTCAAATAAAGGAATATACTTATGAAAAAAATTACATTAAACGCACCTGCAAAAATAAATTTAACGTTGGATATTTTAGGCGTAACCAAAGGCTTTCACGATATTAAAAGTCTGGTTACGTCTATTGACCTTTACGATATAATAACCGTAAAAAAGAGAAAAGACGGCAAAATTACCCTTGTTTGCGAAGGTTTGCCCGTTGATTGCGCGCCGGCTGATAAT
>JAFVOV010000060.1 GCA_017505675.1 Clostridia bacterium | reverse complement strand
TCGCGCAACCTGCGGAAATGAGAATAAACCCAAGTCTTGAGCCGAACGACTCTCTACCCGTTTCGGGTTTTAAAGTTTTTTCCTGTTCCATAATTTCTCCTTGAATAACAATTTATTCTTTAGTATCATCATACTCTTTTCTTTTTAATAATTTAATCGGGTCAAATTTTAATTCGCTAATCAGCATTGAAATAAAAATTATAATAAACCCTAATATTAGCCATAAAGTCAATTTTTCATCTGCAAACACTACGGAAAATAATACGCCGAAAACAGATTCTAAACTTAATATTAAAGAAGACTGATTTGCAGAAGTAAACTTTTGACCGAGCGTCTGCGCAAACTGCGCAAAAAGCGTACAAATAAATGCTAAATAACCTATTTTAAGTAACTGCTCGCCGTTCAACGCGTAACCGCTAATACCGTTTACGGGCAGTTCAAAAATTAAAGTTAAAACTAGCATTGAAACGCCAACCGTTAAAATTTCTGAAAATAATAAATGAGCCGTTTCCAAGCCGTCTTTTTGGAATTTATCTATAAATATAATTTGAAAAGCGTAAAACAACGCGCCTATAAGCGTTAAGCCGTCGCCTAAAAGGTTGTTTCCTGCGCCAGTATCGCCCGATAACGCTACAAAGCCCACGCCAACTATACAACAAAGCGCCGCAATAACGTTATAAGATTTAGGCTTTTTCTTAAACAATAACCATAACAAAAACGGGCAAATTACGCAATATGAAGAAGTTAAAAAAGCATTGCGACCCGGCGTTGTGCGTTCTAAACCAAGAGATTGAGTAACGTACGCGCAAGTTAAAAACACGCCTACAGTAACACCTTTTAAGAACGCAGAAAGAGTTAGCGTTTTAATTTTTTTTATAAAAATCAAGCCAAACCCTATAGCCGCCGTTAAAAATCTTATAGCGAGAACGTAAAAGGTAGGCACTTCTTCTATAGTTGATTTAAGTATAAAAAAAGAAGTTCCCCACGCTATAGTTGCGGTAAGCAATAATATAACGCCTATTAAATTTAATTTTTTTGAATTCTCAATAGCCATACTAATATATAATATCATAATTTTTTCACAATTCAAACGATTTAACAAAAAAAATTATTTTAAATGTCTTTTATTCCTTATTTTTAATACCGCCTAACTTATAATTTGAAAATATTTATATTAAAAATAAAAAATTTTAATAGTTTTGTTGCAAATTTTTATTAAAATAAACTTGCAACTCTTTTTATTGTAGTGTATAATTAAATCGAAATTTAATTTGGAGATATTTTTATGGATATGAACAAAAGACCTGAAACTATGGAACGCATAACCACCCCCGCTTTAGCAAACGCGTTTATTGACGAACAAGTTGAACTTATCAGAAAGCAAGTTGGGGATAAAAAAGTTTTGCTCGCACTCTCTGGCGGTGTTGACAGTTCAGTTGTTGCAGCGCTTCTTATTAAGGCTATAGGCAAACAACTCGTATGCGTTCACGTTAATCACGGACTTATGCGTAAAGGCGAAAGTGAACAAGTTATTGAAATTTTCAAAAACGGACTTGACGCTAACCTTGTTTACATTGATGCAACGGATAGGTATCTTGAAAAATTAAAAGACGTTACCGACCCCGAAACTAAAAGAAAAATTATAGGCGCGGAATTTATACGCATTTTTGAAGAAGAAGCAAGAAAGTTAGAAGGTATTGAATTCCTTGCTCAAGGCACTATTTACCCCGATATTATTGAAAGCGACGGTGTAAAAGCGCATCACAACGTTGGTGGGCTTCCCGAAGACTTGCAATTTGAACTTGTTGAACCTGTAAGGCTTCTTTATAAAGACGAAGTAAGGGTTGTTGGCCACGCTTTAGGGCTTCCTAAAAACATGGTTGACCGCCAACCGTTCCCCGGCCCTGGTCTTGGCGTTCGCTGTTTGGGCGCAATTACCCGTGATAGGCTTGAAGCGCTACGCGAATCAGACGCTATTTTGCGCGAAGAATTTGATAAAGCAGGCTTAACCGGAAAAGTTTGGCAATTCTTTACCGTAGTTCCCGACTTCCGCTCTACCGGCGTAAGAGAAGGAAAACGCGTTTTCGACTGGCCGGTAATTATCCGCGCGGTAAACACCGTTGACGCAATGAGCGCCACCGTTCCCGAAATCGACTGGGCAGTATTAAAGAAAATCACCGATAGAATTTTAGCGGAAGTTAAAGGCGTTTGCAGGGTTCTTTACGACCTATCCCCCAAAGCCCCCGCAACTATCGAGTGGGAATAATTAAATAAAAATATAAAGGCTGACTTTTGTCAGCCTTTTTTTCGCCTTATTTAACTTGTAAACGGCAAAAAATTTTGTTATAATAAACTTACAACTTTAATAAGGATATTTTATGTTTAACTTTTTTACAGATAAAAACAAAGTAAACGATAGGTATGAAATCACAGGCGCGGATTATAACCACGTTAAAAACGTTTTGCGTATGCGCGTTGGCGAAAATCTTTTAGTTAGTTTTGAGAAAAAAAGCGACCTTTGCGTTATAGAAACTATAACCGATACTAAAATAATTGCACGCGTTGAGCAAGAAGATTATATTGACACAAATCTGCCCGTGGAAATTTACCTGTTTCAAGGTCTTCCTAAAAGCGATAAAATGGAACTTATAATTCAAAAAGCGGTGGAACTTGGCGTTACTGAAATTATCCCCGTTGAAACGGCGCGCTCTATCGTCAAACTTGACGGCAAAAAGTCAGAAAATAAGGTGAGCCGTTGGCAAACTATTTCCGAGAGCGCCGCTAAACAAAGTAAGCGCAATATTATCCCTACCGTAACTAGCGTTTTAACCTTTAGTAACGCCGTTAAAAAGGCAAACGAACTTGACCTTGTTATAATTCCTTACGAAAATGAAAAAGGTATGACGGCAACTAAAGACGCTCTTTCTAAAATCAAAAGTGGAATGCGTATAGGAATATTTATAGGTCCAGAAGGCGGTTTTGAAGAAAAAGAAGTTTCTGCTATAACCGATATAGGCGGAACTTCCGTTTCACTAGGCAAACGAATTTTACGCGCGGAAACCGCCGCGATAACCGCAGTTTCTATGATAATGTTACACGCTGAAATGAATATATAAAAATACGCCCTGCGAAAAAAGTCGCAGGGCGTTATTATTTAATCGTCGTTTACAGTTTCAAGATAAAAACTTACGGGGCGAAAACCGTCGTTACAAGAAATCATTGCGGAATATTTATTTTTCATCCATCCGTCAAAAAAATTACCGCCGCCATTTGCAAGTTCTTTAACGAACTTTTCCATACTTTCCCAAGCGCTATCGCAAAATCCTTCGGGCTTAACGCCGTCTACGGAAATAAACTCGTCCCCGATTTTCATATCACAAGCGTGCTCTATCGGATTTTCATATTCAGCGCTCAAGTCTTTATGCTCGGTTATCCTTTTAACCGTTATTTTAACCTTTTTCATTTATTCAACCCCATTTTGCGCGTAAATTTCATCTACGATTTTTTGAACGGCTACTGCTTTTTCTGCAAAACTATAGTCGGGCGCGCCACCATTTATAATAGAATTAAACTTTTTAACTTGTTTTAAATAAAGGTTACCTTTATTGCCGTAATATATTTTGGGTTTACCTGCCGTACGATTTTGCGCGGCAACGTAATCGCCCTGCGGTGAATAGAGATAAAGCATTTTACCTTTTTCTTCTTGCCCTAAAGTACCTTTGCAAATAATATAACCTTTATCACCGTAAATTTCCAGTTTACTTTCAGACGCGTCGTCAGGGATATTAAAGTTTACGTCAATATGCCCGAGCGCACCGCTTAAAGTCTTAAACGCTAAAACCGCGCTGTCTTCAACTTCATAATCAAACGTTTTTTTGCTAATTAAGCCTTTTACGGCTTTAATCTCTTCACCTAAAACGTATTCGGCAAGTTCAATGCAATGCACGCCTAAATCCATAAGCGCGCCACCGCCACCCAAAGATTTAACCTGTCGCCAAGCGCCGTCTATTTTAGGGTACCAACAAGAAAATTGTAACCTTATACTTGACACCGCGCCTATATCACCGCGTTTAACCATAGCCTTTGCCCTTTCGTGCAAGTTATGATGTTTCATCATATAACCTACGGTTAATTGCTTGCCGGCATTTTTAAACGCTTTTAAAATTTCTTCGCTCTCTTTTGCATTAAGCCCCAAAGGTTTTTCTATAAAAACGTGCCTACCGTACTTTAAAGCAAGCATTGCTTGCGAATAATGCCTATAAACGGGCGTACCTATATATACTGCATCACACTCCGTTTCTTTAAGCATTGTTTCTTCATCCGTGTAATATTTTACGCCGTACTTTTTCCCAAGTCTTTTTGCTACTTCAACCTTTCTATCCATTAACGCAACAACTTGATTATCTAAATCACTTTTTAGCGCAGGTATCATACGCCTATCTGCAATACCGCCAGCGCCTATTACGCACCATTTTACCGCCATAAATAACACCTAATAAATATTTTTATATATTGTAACAAAAGTTTAATAGAAAGTCAATATTTTAATTTTCTA
Organism: Clostridia bacterium; assembly: GCA_017505675.1. Lineage (GTDB taxonomy): Bacteria > Bacillota > Clostridia > Christensenellales > Borkfalkiaceae > UBA1259. The sequence continues at coordinate 5,925 of JAFVOV010000060.1, read as the reverse complement.
CTATAAAAAGCGCCGCTATCGTTTTACGCGATAACGGCGCTTTTTAACTATTAAAGTTTGTTTCTTTGGATTTTACCGCTTATTGTTTTAGGTAATTCGTCACGGAAAACAACTACCCTAGGATATTTGTAAGGCGCGGTATGGTCTTTAACGTACTTTTGAATTTCTTTCTTCAATTCTTCACTAGGTACTGTTCCTTTAGTAAGAACTATACTAGCCTTAACCACTTGCCCACGAACTTCATCCGGTACGGCTGAAACACCACATTCTAAAACGTAAGGAAGTTCCATTATTACGCTTTCGATTTCAAACGGACCTATACGGTAACCAGAAGACTTAATAACGTCGTCAACACGCCCAACATACCAGAAATACCCGTCTTCATCACGCCAAGCGGTATCGCCCGTATGATAAAGTCCGTCATGCCAAGCGTCGTTAGTTTTAACTTCGTCAAGGTAATATTCTTTAAATAACCCACAAGGTACAACCTTATCGGTATGGATAACGATTTCACCTACTTCACCGGGGGCAACGGGTTTACCGTCAGCATCTACAACATCAACGTCATACTGCGGGTTAGCCTTACCCATTGCGCCGATTTTGGGCGTAGTGCCGTAAAGGTTTGCGATAGCAAGCGTGGTTTCCGTTTGCCCAAAGCCTTCCATTATTTCTAGCCCCGTAGCGGCCTTAAACTGATTAAATACTTCAGGGTTAAGCGCTTCGCCTGCGGTGGTCATGTGATGTATTGAAGATAAATCAAACTTTGAAAGGTCACCGCGTATTAACATACGGAGCATTGTGGGTGGTGCGCAGAACGTTGTGATGTTATATTCAGCAAACATAGGAAGAATATCGTTTTCATCAAACTTATCAAAATCGTAAACGAAAACTGCGCCTTCACAGAGCCATTGACCGTAAAGTTTGCCCCAAAGTGATTTTCCCCAACCCGTATCAGAAATGGTAAGATGTAAACCGTCCCTTTCGCAACAATGCCAGTATTTAGCCGTTACGAAATGACCTAGCACGTAAGTATGCTTATGAGCCGCCATTTTGGGGTTACCGGTAGTCCCTGAAGTAAAGAACATCAAAGCAGTTTCATCCCCGCAAGAGCAATCTTCAGGGCGTTCAAATTTCCCAGAGAAAAGCGGATATTCTTTATCAAAATCATGCCAGCCTTCTTTTGCGCCACCTACCATAACGAGTTTTTCAACCTGCGGGCATTTTTTAGCCGCGCTTTCTGCAAACTGATAAGTATCACCGTCAGCCGTACAAACTATTGCTTTAACGCCTGCGGAATTATATCTATATTCAAAATCGTGTTCTTTAAGTTGGTTAGTTGCGGGGATTGCAACCGCGCCGAGTTTATGTAGCGCTACCATACAGAACCAGAATTGATAATGGCGCTTTAACACGAGCATAACCTTGTCCCCGCGCTTAATTCCGAGCGAAGTAAAGTAGTTTGCAACCTGATTAGACGCGCGCTTGATATCTTTAAATGTAAAACGGCGTTCGGTTTTTAATTTATCAAGATGCAACATGGCAAGTTTTTCGGGATATTTTTCCGCTATGCCGTCAACTATATCAAAGCCGAAGTTAAAACTATCGGTATTTTTGAATTTAATATTTACAAGTTCACCGTTTTCATTTTCGGTAGGTTCAACGAATTTTTCACATACGAGTTTTTCGCTCTTTTTAGCAGCCATAACGCTCTTTCTAACAACTGTTTCTTCGCTGTTATCACCAGACATTACAACCGCGCAGAAAACGCAGTCTTTGCCGTCAACGGCTATCATACCGTGCGGGGTTGACGAGTTATAATAGATGCTATCGCCTTCACTTAAAACTTCAGTATGGTCACCAACTTGAACTTTAAGTTTACCGCTTAAAACCAAGTCGAATTCTTGACCAGAGTGGGTGGTTAAGTGAATAGGCTTATTTTGTTGTGATGCAGAATATTCATATTTAACCCAGTAAGGTTCTGCTAATTTATCTTTAAATTTAGGCGCAAGGTTTGCAATGTCAATGCCGTCTTCTTTTGCCGTACCCTTACCTTGACCTTTTCTAGTCACCGTGTAAGTTGTAAGTTTTGCCGAACTACCTTCTAAAAGGTCAGTCATATCAACGCCAAATGCCAAAGCGCATTTATGTATAAATGAGAAAGGAATGTCAAATTTTCCGCTTTCAAATTCTAAATATTGCTTTTCATTTACGTCAGTTTTTTCAGCCATCTGCGAAACGGAAAAACCCATAATTTCACGCAACTCCTTAATTCTCGTTGCGACTTCCGATAACTGATTTAAAGTGTTGTTTGTATTCATGGTGTAACCCTCCTTAAAAAATTTTTATTATTTTATAGTTTATAAAAAACAAACCCGCCTCAAAGTTATCTTTGAGACGGGTATTAAATACTCGCGGTACCACTCAAATTGCAGTTTAATCTGCCACCTTCAGAGTCCATCAACTCCTATGCCTTTACGCAGCCATCACGGAAAGCGCCTACTTGGAAAATTCCTTTGGGACTTTCGGCTCGGAAGTGATAAGATAATCTATCTCTTTTTATCGGGATTACACCGTCCCCGACTCTCTGTAAAACGTCTGATAAACTCCGTCTTCGTCGTAGCCTTTAATATTTAGATGAACAAAGTTTATCACTTTAGAAAACCGTTGTCAAGCAATTTTTTTATATTTTTTAAATTTTTTTCACACAAAATTTATCACATATATTTTTTCTTCAAGTCTTCAGTAAGCATTGAAGAAGAATCTTTATCACAATAAATAGTGCAATCATAATGCCTTTTTAATAATGTTGCAGGTATTAAGTTAGTTTCTTCATTATTAAGGGTATTATATATTGCTTCCGCCTTTACTTTATACGGAACTACGCTAATTATGTGCTTGCACTTCATAATTTGACTGCAAGTCATACTTATAGCCTGCTTAAAAGTATCGTCAAGCGTCTTAAACCAACCTTCGCCTATTTGTTGCCGTAAACACCTTTTATCAAGCGTAACCACCTTAAAAGCACGTTCATCTTCAAAATCTGCTGGTGGGTCGTTAAAAGCGATATGCGCGTTTTCACCTATACCTATTAAACCTACGTCAATGGGTGATTCGTTAATTAGTTTAGTAAGTTCTTCAATTGTTTTTTCCGCTTGTTCTTTACCGTTGATAAGATTCGCTTTTAAGAGTGGAACTTTGCTTACAAATCTTTCAGTAAGATAGCGGTTAAAACTTGCAGGGTGTTCGGTTGATATTCCAAGATATTCGTCTAAATGGAACATTTCAACGCGTTCCCACTTTATATCTTGTTTTATAATTTCTTCAAAGAACGGAAATTGTGACGCGCCCGTTGATAAAAGAATACGCGCTTTACCCTTTTCTTTAATTGCATTGTTTATAAGTTCCGCAGTATGTATTGCAGACATTTTTCCAAGTTCAACCGTATCTTTTGCGATTATAAGTTTCATATTACTTCTCCCTTTTTAATAACTTTTTCAATATTATAATCTCTATCCATCAATATTAAATCGGCGCGCTTACCCACGGATATTTCGCCCCTATCTTTAAGCCCTAAAATTTTTGAAGGCGTTAAAGAGCACATTTTAGATAGTCTAACCAAATCAACGTTTGGAACTTTAGCCATTGTTCTAAATAAATGGTCATAAGTAGCAACGCTACCGGCAAAAGATTGCCTATCCGGAAGTTTTGCAACGCCGTCTTCAACGATTATTTCTTTGCCGTTTTTAATACTACCTAAAATAGACGAACTGCCGTCGGGTAGACCGCACGCCCTTATAGCGTCGGTTACAAGGCAAATTTTATCAGCGCCCTTAATTTTATATATTAGCGCAAGTAGTTCAATAGGCAAGTGCTTGCCGTCCGCTATAACTTCAACGCTCATATCGTCAATATAATAACCCGCTTCAACTGCCCCTGCTATTCTAAATGAATTTTTGCGCGTAACGCCTTTCATCCCTGAATAAAAATGCGTCATCAATTTATAACCGTGATTAAACGCATCTACTACGGTAGAAAAATCTGCATCCGTATGCGCTATAGACATTAAAACCCCTAAACTTTCGCCTGCTTTTGCAAATTCTAAACCGCCGTTAAGTTCTGGGGCGCAACTTACGCGCTTAATAAAAGGATATTTACTTTTTAACCCCACAAATTCTTTAACGCTTGGCAAGCGCATATAACTTGTATCTTGCGCGCCACATTGTAACGGATTAAGATGCGGACCTTCTAAATGCACGCCAACTAGCGTTCCGTTCGGATTAACTTTCAAATATTCGCTAAACGCATCAAGTGAACTTTGCATTTCTTCAGCGCTACTAGCCAAAGTCGTTGCAAGCATTGAAGTCGTCCCGTGCGATAAATGAAAATCAGCAATCTGTTTCATTTGTTTGGCATCTGCATCCATAAAGTCGAAGTTTATTCCGCCGTGACAATGCAAATCAACAAAACCTGCTAATAAATATTTCCCTTTACCGTCTAGAAAGGTATCGCCTTGCAATTTACTTTTTGAAATTTCCGTTATTAAACCGTTTTCTATTGCTATATCACCTAACATTACTTCGTTAGGCGTAACTATATTTGCATTTTCAATTATAAGTTTCATCTTAACTCGTCAAGAATTTCTTTAACGTTAATTCTTCTGCCTTCTTTAATACTTTTATTTGCCGCAATTCCGATAATTACCGACTTAAAACCGTCAAAACTATCCGCGCATTGCTCAAGTGTATCTTCTATTTTTTTGCTACCAAAAAGCATTGATAGCATTTTCAAATCTCCGCCACCGTGATAAGATATAATTTTAGGCACTTCTACCGTCTTTTTCGTTTTATCGTTTAAAGTAATTTTAATAACGTCTTTTTCTTCGTCGCCAAAAAAGGTAGACGCTTCTAAACGCCCTTCAGTACCAACTATACTCATAGTATAACCTTCATCAGTATTAAATAAGTTCAATGAATACGTTAATATTGCGCCTTTAGCATACTTTACCGATACGGACATTGCGTCGTAGATATCCGTATCCCCCTTAAATACGCAATGGTCGCGCTGATACCCGTCAACTTGCTCTGGGGTAAAATATAGTTCTTTCATTTCGGGGTAAACGCTTAAATCATCATAACTTAAACACTTACTTTTAAATTCGCAACTACCACAGCGTTCACCGTGTGGATGGCTTTCATTGCCGTAATATAGCCTACTGCCTTCAGCCGTAACGCTGATAGGCTCATCATCAAGCAACCAGTTTACTATATCAAAATGGTGCGTTGCTTTATGAACCATCATTCCACCGCTGTTTTCCATAAACCTATGCCAACGCTTAAAATAATCGCCACCGTGAACTTTGTTAAGGGTGTATTCATAATTAACGGTCAAAGGTTTTCCGATTATGCCCGTCATAAGAAGTTCTTTCACCTTTGCAAAATACGGCATAAACCTACAGTTAAAAGTAACCGTTATTTTTTTGCCCGACCTTTTTTCCGCATCACGGATAATTTTGCATTTTTCTTGGTCGATAGTAATAGGTTTTTCCGAATAAACGTCTATACCCGCATCTAAAGTTTTCACAATATATTCGTGATGAACTTTGTCAACGGTAGTAACCAAAACAGCATCAGGTTTAGTTTCCGCTAGCATTTTATCAAAATCTTCATAAAGTTTTAAGTTTTCACCTATCACGCTTTGAAAAAACTCACCGCGTTTAATATTAGTATCGCAAACGGCTACAAATTCAACTTCATCTTTATAATCTTCACACAGTTTTTTAACGAACATATCATAGCATCTATAGCCAGCGCCTACTATTGCAATTCTTTTCATTTTAAATCTCCAAACATATTACGTTATTATATATATTAACAAAAATTTGTTAAATATTCAATATGATATAGTATATAAATTTATAGTAATCAT
>JAFVOV010000059.1 GCA_017505675.1 Clostridia bacterium | reverse complement strand
TTGCGACGGCTTTGAAATAGTTACCGTACACGGTCTTGGATATAAGGTGAAGTTAAAATGAGAAACGAGCCAAAGAAAAAGACTTCGTCAATACTCGGGTATGCGATATTCTTCTTTACGATTGCTAGCGCGGTTATAGTTGCGCTTTACGCGTATATTCTATCGGATAGGTTGAGTGGCGGAAACCGCGCAGTTATTTCTGTGGTAATGCTTGCCGTCATAATAACGTTATCTCTATTATGCACTTTATTTGATATTGTTAGAAGAAAAATTATGATTGACCGCCCCGTGCGCGAAATTTTAGAAGCGACCGAAAAGATTGCTGCTGGGGATTTTTCCGTACGTTTGACGGCGGTACATACTTATGAAAAATACGACGATTACGATTTGATAAAAGAAAATCTTAACGTTATGGCGGCGGAATTAGGCAAGAGCGAAATATTAAAGACTGATTTTGTGTCAAACGTTTCGCACGAACTTAAAACTCCGCTTTCAATCATACAAAATTACGTTTCGCTTATCGGTAAGTCTGGACTTGACGAAGAGACACGGCAAAAGTACGTTAAAACGGTTTTATCAGCTACTAAACGACTTTCGGATTTAGTGGGTAACATATTAAAACTGAATAAACTTGAACACCAAGAACTATCGATAGAAACCGAAAATATTCGTTTAGATGAAATGCTTGCGCAAGCGATACTGTCTTACGAAGAATTAATTGAAGAAAAAGAACTTGAAATTTTATGCGATTTTGAAGAAGTTTCAATCGTTTCCGCGCCAAGTTATCTTGAAATAGTTTGGAATAACCTTATTTCAAACGCTATAAAATTTACTAATAACGGTGGAAAAATCAGCGTTTCGGTAAAATCCGACGGTGAAAAATCCATTGTTAAAGTGTCCGATACGGGTTGCGGTATATCACCTGAAACGGGTGCGCATATATTTGATAAGTTTTATCAGGGCGATACTTCGCACGCGCAAGAAGGGAACGGATTAGGGCTTGCGCTCGTTAAAAAAGTTATAGACGTTTTAGGCGGAGAAATTTCAGTTAAAAGCCAACAGGGCAAGGGTAGTACTTTCACCATAGTTTTAAAGGGGTTGCGCTAAAATGAACGGTAAATGGAATAAAATTTGGGACTATCTTAAAAAACCTTACGGTTGGAGATTAGTTTTGATATACGTTTTTACCGCCCTTTCAGTTGCCGCTGCGCTGACTTTGGTTATTGTTGCAAACGGTAATCCCGTGCTTGAAATAATTTCTTACGTTTCGTACGGTTTTGCCGCTATATCTTTTGGATACACGGTCTTTACGATTGTAATTTACGCACCAACGTTAAAGAAAAAAACGATTGCGCAGATGCGTAAAAGTAAATTCGTTTCAAGACTACTAGACAACTGGGGATATCGCACGGTGGTGTTTGCTGCCTTCTCGCTATTACTTAACGTTGCTTACGTCGTATTTAACGGGGTAATTGCTATTTTGTCGCGTTCGATTTGGTACGGCGCGCTTGCAACGTATTATATTTTGCTTACCGTATTAAGAAGCGGTATAGTAACTTATCACCGCAAAAAAGCAAAAGGCAA
>JAFVOV010000058.1 GCA_017505675.1 Clostridia bacterium | reverse complement strand
TTTTTGCTTTTATTTCTGCTATGTAATTTACATTTTTATCCCAATATGCACCAAAGTATTTTGCTCTTCTATGTGAATAGGTTTTTATATTCGGACACAAATAAAACTCCTTCTCAATTTCTTCCTTTGTGCCTCTACAATTTATTACATCTAAAAGATTTTGCCAATCATTGAGAAATCCATTTGTTGATAAATAATCTTCAAAATCCTTAAGATATTCTCTAAAGTATTTTGAGAGTTCAAATTCATTTTCTTTAATTAGTCGTTTTAGAGTATCAAGAAAATCTTTAAAGGTTAGTTTTTGCAAAATTACACCTTTTTCTAGCGCATAATCAACGCCGTCTTTTATTCTTTCTTCATCTGGATTAAACTCGTTCGTTAATAAAAACAAAATTCGCTTAATTGCTTTATTATTGCTTTCAAATCCGTCAATATGCCTTTCTATTTGGTTATTATAAAACCAATCCGTTTTCTTTGTTTCAAAATAAATTTCGAATGCTTGTTGTGAAAAACATAAATCTGGTATACTATTTGACTTTTTAACCTGTTGCGAAAAGTCTGGCAAACAACTAAAACTTTCTCTTGAATCAGAAATTAAATCATTAATAGTTTTTTCAAATGCCTCAGGACTTTCTTTATATAACATTTTCAACATAAGTCCACAATAATTTGTAACTTGATTTTCACCTTGCGAATATGGATTAAAAAATGAAATTGATTTCCCCATAAATATCCCCTTTTTCGTTTATTTCTTTCATTGTACCCCCCCCCCGAAAAATGTCAAGTCTTTTTATATTTTTCGTTTGCGACTTGAACGTTTTTCTTAATTCGTTCTCTTAATTCTAACGGCGACAAAACTTCGACAGCGTTCATGTATTGCATTGACCAGTATTCCATTGCGTTAATACTTGCTTTTACCTTTATTAAAAACCGTCCGTCCTCTCGCTCTTCAATCTTTATATCTTTACCAAACCAGTCTATAATTTGGTCTATCGCCCAGCCGTCTGCAATAAATTCAACTGCTTGTGGCTCGTCGTAAAACATATACGGCATTGAAGAAGAAAACCTTTTATAGTCAATTCCGCTTTCAAAGCCTTTAATTGATTTTAAAGGCGTTCTGCTTTTATCTATAAGTTCAATATCAGTAATTCTATCCATACGGTAATATTGAATATGTTCCCACTTTTCATTATACCCCATTAAATAATAGCGTTGGTTATGCAATATCATTTGATAAGGGCTAACCGTATGAATTGCAGAACGGTGCATTTTCTTGTCTACGCCATATTTATTATAATCAAACTTGATTTGCTTGTCAGTTTCAATGGCTTCGTCAATAATTTCAATATTATAAAACACGGCAACGTTTTCAGTTTTGTTCCAGTCTTGCACCGAATAAATATTCTTAACGTGCTTTTTAAAATATTTATTTGCTTGATTACAAAGTTTTTCAATTAACTCTTTTGATTGCTTTGGGGTTATATGCTTACTTGATAAAACGCCGTCTATTAAAAGTTTTAGTTCGCTATCTTCAAACATGCGCTCTGCTAAATACGAGCCTTTTTTGGTAGTTTCAATTTCATACCCCGCTTCGTTAAGTAGTGATATATTTCTACCGATAGCCTTTCTTTCGATTACTAACCCATATTCACTCTCTAAAAGGTCAACTATTTTATCGTGTTTTATAGGGTGTTCGCAGTCACTATGTCGCTCCAAAATTTGCAAAACTCTAATTAACGCCAACTTTTTCGGTTCAAAACTTTCCATTTCCATATCACCTTTATTTTAGTATAATTATTATACCAAAATTGTCACAATAAATCAAGGCATTGTAGGTATTTCATTAAACGTTAAAGAATTGCTATCAAATTTTAAATTTATAAATGGACTATAATATTCTTCCATATCTTTATCAATTCTAATTTCCGCTATGCCTTTTTCCACCAAGCCATCTCTAATCTCTCTTTCCGTTGCATTTTTATCTGGGCGATTGATTGTAATAATTTTATCAGCATATTTTATAAATTCTTTATGTCTTAAATCTATACATAAAGAACGTCTTCTATTATTAAAAATCATACCGTCACTTACAATTACCGCAACGTCAAGTTTCTTTGCTAAATCTAAAAGTTTTAATATAAGTTCTTTTTCATAACAGTTTGAATAAACTAAAAAGGTTTCAAACTCATCAATATATACAGCGTCAACACCCGATTTCATTTTCCTTTCAATAACTTTACACAATAGTTCTTCAAAATTAAAAACATTTTCGTAAATATACAAATCGTTATCAGTTTGACCATCTAAAATACTAATTCTTTCAATCGCTTTATGCCTATTAATTTGCATAGTGAAAAACAGTATTTTTTGTTTATCAATCGTTCTTTCTATCATTGAGCATAAAAAACACGTTTTTCCTATCGCTGGTCTACCACCAATAACTACCAAATCGCCTTTGTGGATTTTCAAATGCTCGTCTAAACTTTTAAAACCCGTATAAATTCTATCCATAATTTACCTTTTTTATTTTATAATACAAAAATTATTATCCCCAAAAAAGGATAATAACACTATAAAAACAAAAGACTAACTACAATATAGTTAGTCTTTTTATTTTAATATCTTTTATCTATTTTTTACGTTTACTGCAATAACGCCAGATATTGCGCCCACTATTAAACCGAACACCAAATCTATTATAAAGGTAACGGAAAAATCAATATCGCTACCGATAAGCGAAAATATTAGATAGATTACTGCGGTTGAAATTAAACCTATCAATGCGCCTTTTATAAGCCCTTTATCATTTCTAACCGAAAAGAACACCCCTAAAAAAATGGAAATTATTTTAATAAATTGATTAACCGCTTTTATCACGCTAGAAGATAGTCGCGCGGTCTTTATCACCCCCGCAAAAATAAGCACGCCCACAAGCGTTATTATAATTGCGCCACATATACCTTTAATAACGTTAGAAATAAATCCGCCGTTAGTTTGTTCTTTCATAAAAAAACACCCCCGCATACCGTTTATAAAATAATATGCAGGGGTTTAATTTACTATGATAAAAAATTAAATTTTACTTTTCTTCAGCGGTTTCTTCTTTTTTAGGCGCTTCTTCTACAGGCGCTGCGGGTTCTTCCTTTGCAGGCGCAGCCGCGTTTGCGTTTGCAGGTGCGGTTTGATAAATTGCGCCTTTATCAAATTTAACGTAAGATTTGTTATCTTCTAAACCGGTTTCTAAAACGAAAGTATTTTCAGCGTCGTTAATTTGAACAACGAATCCGCAAATTCCACCGATAGTTTTAACCCTATCACCGATTTTAAGTGAACTTACCATATCTTGCGCTTCTTTCTGCCTTTTCTTGTTAGCCCTTGACTGCCAAATAAAAAGACCGATAATAGCCACGATAAGTACGCCCATAACTATATAAGAAACAGGCGAAGTTTGTTGTGCTGCAGCATCTTCAAGTAAATTGAAAAACATAATTATAATCTCCTTTAATTATCAAATTATTTACTGTTATATTGTAAAATATTTATCATTATAAATCAAGCGTTTTTTAACTTGTTTTTAATTTTAGATAAAATCCGTCAATTTATTTTTGGGTAAGTATCGCCCGTTTTAGCGTAAAATTCTTCTCTAAACTCACTAAACGAATCTTGCAAAATCGCTTCTCTCATTTTTCTCATAAGCCTGTTTAGATAAGAAATATTGTGTAAACTTAACATCATACCGCCCATCATTTCGCCAACGTTTATCATGTGGCGCAAATACGCTTTAGTGTAATTTTTACAGCAATAACAATCACATTCAGGGTCAAGTGGCGTGAAATCTTCTTTATAAGCGCCGTTTCTAACTACGACCTTGCCGTTTTCCGTAAGCGCCGTGCCGTTCCTACCAACGCGCGTTGCAAGCACGCAATCAAACATATCTATACCGCGCTTAACGCCTTCAACCAAGCAGTCAGGGCTACCAACACCCATAAGATAACGCGGAACGTTGGTGGGATAAAAGTCCAGCATAGAATCCATTATATCGTACATAATCGGTTTTGGTTCACCAACCGAAAGACCGCCTATTGCTATACCGTATTTAACGTAAGGCAAAGTTTCCCTTAAACTGATAGCGCGCAAATCTTTAAACATATTACCTTGCACTATGGGGAACAACGCTTGATTATCGTTTTTATGTTTTGCGTAACATCTGTCAAGCCACTTTAGCGTGCGTTCCATTGCAATTTTTGACTCCGCGTAATCCGCGCCGTAAGGCGAACACTGGTCAAACGCCATTATAATATCAGCGCCCAAATTGTTTTCAATTTCTATTGCCTTTTCGGGCGTGATAAAATGCAGGCTTCCATCAACGTGCGAATTAAAATAAACGCCGTCGTCTTTAATCTTATTAAGTTTTGCAAGCGAAAACACTTGAAACCCACCGCTATCGGTAAGTATAGGCTTATCCCAAGCCATAAACTTATGTAACCCACCTGCGGCTTTAACAATCTCATCACCGGGTCGCATATAAAGATGATAAGTGTTAGCGAGAATAATTTGTGATTTAGTTTCCTTTAAGTCACGCGGGGTAACGCCTTTAACGCTAGCCTGCGTGCCGACGGGCATAAAAGTAGGCGTTTCAATATCACCGTGCGGAGTGTGAAGTATCCCCGCGCGCGCGCCTGTTTTAGCATCCTGTTTAATAGTTTCGTAGTAAAATTTTTCCATAATCAAAAAGTAATAATAGTTTTATTTTATAAACATACAGTCCCCAAAAGAGAAAAAGCGATATCTTTCCTTTACGGCTGTATTATATATTTCAAGCATTTTTTCACGCGTTGATAGTGAAGATACTAACATTAACAGCGTAGATTTCGGAAGATGAAAGTTCGTTATAAGAGCGTCAACGCATTTAAATTTATAAGGCGGATAAATAAAAATTTCCGTATTGCCTTTAACGGGTTTAATAAAGCCGTTTTCATCAGCGGCGCTCTCAAGCGTTCTAACGCTAGTAGTGCCAACGGCAATAACCCTTCTTCCTTCACGCTTTGCCCTATTGATTTTTTCCGCAGCAATTTCATCAACTTCATAATATTCAGAGTGCATATGGTGAGATAAAATATCTTCCGTTTTAACGGGACGGAAAGTTCCAAGCCCAACGTGTAAAAGAACGTCTGCAAACTCTACGCCCTTTTGCTTTAACCTATCAATAAGTTCGTTGGTAAAATGTAACCCTGCCGTTGGCGCAGCCGCAGAACCGTCAACTTTTGCGTAAACGGTTTGATAACGCCCTTGGTCTTTTAACTTTTCAGTAATATACGGCGGTAATGGCATTTCACCTATGCGCGAAATAATATCTTCAAACACCCCGTTAAAAATAAATCTAACTTTTCTGCTACCAGATTCTTCAATGGTTTCAAGAACTTCTAAAGAAAGTTCTTCAGATATTACTAGTTTAGCGCCGGGCTTTGCCTTTTTACCGGGTTTAACTAAAACTTCCCAGTCGGTAAGGTCAAATCTTTTTAACAATAAAACTTCCACTTTTCCGCCGTTCGGGGTAAAAGCAAACATTCTTGCTGGCAAAACTTTGGTGTTGTTTCTAACCAAAAGGTCACCTTCTTGTAAAAAGTCAACCAAGTCGTAAAAATGCTTATGTTCTATTTTATCGTTTTCCCTATCAAACACCAACATTCTAGAACTATCACGCGGGCTTACTGGTGTTTGAGCAATCAATTCTTCGGGGAGAATATAATCAAAATCAGACGTTTTCATCATTTTTCATAAATACTGCAAGTTGCTGTTGCCTGTCTTCGGGCATTGTTAGCCCTATGTGTTCATAACCACGTTTAAGTAGCGCCCTGCCCCTTGGCGTACGCGCTATAAAGCCGAGTTGAAGAAGATACGGTTCGTAAACGTCTTCAATAGTGTTTCCATCTTCGTTAATGGTAGCGGCAAGGGTATCTAACCCACACGGCCCGCCACCGAACTTTTCCGCCATAGATTTAAGAAGTTTAACGTCTATCGCGTCAAGCCCAAGTTCATCTATCTCAAGCATTTTAAGAGCGCCTTGCGCGTCTGATAAAACAATAACGTCATGCCCCTTTACGATAGAATAATCACGCACGCGCTTTAAAAGCCTATTAGCAATTCTTGGCGTACCGCGACTGCGCTTTGCAATTTCTTCCGCCGCCGAACTTTCAATACTTAAAGAAAGCATTTTTGCAGCGCGCTCTACTATTTCAGTAAGTTCTTTAACCGAATAAGTTTCTAACCTACATATCACGCCGAACCTATCGCGCAAAGGCGCGGAAAGCATGCCTGCTTTAGTGGTTGCGCCTATAAGCGTAAATTTAGGTAACGGAATTTGAACGTTTCTTGCCGACGGACCTTTACCGATTATAAAATCTAAAATATAGTCTTCCATAGCAGGATATAGTATTTCTTCAACGTTATGGTTTAAGCGGTGGATTTCGTCAATAAATAAAACGTCGCGCTCGTTAAGGTTTGTAAGTATTGCCGCTAAATCACCAGCGCGCTCTATAGCAGGCCCGCTGGTAACTTTAAGTTGCGTGCCTAATTCGTTTGCGATAATGTGCGCAAGCGTAGTTTTACCTAACCCCGCAGGGCCGTATAAAAGAACGTGGTCAAGCGCCTCGGAACGCATTTTTGCCGCAGCAATGCTTACCGCAAGATTATCTTTAACTTTTTCCTGCCCAACGTAACCGTCCATTGACTTTGGGCGGAGTATATTTTCTATATCAGAATCGACTTCATTTTTAGTGCTTGTAACTAATCTTTCTTCTTCCATAACGCCCCTTATTTAATATGCTTAATAGCATACGCTATAACCTGTTCAATATTACTTAAACCGTTGTCTTTTGCTTCTTTTACGGCTTTAACGCACTCTTGTTTTGTAAACCCTAAACTCATTAGCGCAATAATAGCGTCTTCATTATCTTTAGTAATAACTTCCGCGCTTAAAGTATCGGTTGAATTTGCGCTTAAAGTTTCTTCTTCGCTGATTTTTTCACGCAGTTCTAAAATTATGCGCTCGGCTGTCTTTTTACCAAGCCCTTTAACTGAAGATAAACCTTTAACGTCAGAAGTTGCAATTTTTAACGCTAAATCTTTAAGTTTCATATTAGAAAGAACGGTAATCCCCATTTTAGGACCAACCCCAGAAACGGAAATTAACTTTAAAAACATTTTCTTTTCTTCCGCGCTAATAAAGCCGTATAGCGAAACGCCGTCTTCCCTTACGGCAAGATAAGTGTATACTTCACCCTTTTTATCAGCGAGCAGTTTTTGATACACTTCCGCAGAGCAAGTGATTTCATAACCTATTCCGTTGTTTTCAAGAAGAACCACGCCATCTAAAGCCGATAACACGTTCCCTTTAATATAACCTATCATAAAACACCTTTATAATGAAAATAATCCGCCAAGTTTATTAGTGTGCGAATGACAAAGCGCCACCGCCAAAGCATCCGCAGCGTCGTCTGGGCGCGGTATGCCTTTAAGCCCCAACATAGTTTTTACCATTTGTTGTATTTGAATTTTTTCCGCCCTGCCGTAACCTGTAAGCGCCTGTTTAATTTGGAGCGGAGTATATTCAAAAATCTTGCCACACTCTTTAATGGCGGTAAGCAGTATAACACCCCTTGCGTGAGCAACGGCAATACCCGTTTTAACGTTTTTTGCAAAGAATAATTCTTCAATAGCGATTTCGTCTGGCTTATAAGTATCAATAATTTGTTTAACGCCCTTTTCAAGCATTGCAAGGCGCACCGCAAGGTTTTCGTCCTTGGGGGTGGAAACAATGCCGTAATCAACCATTTCGGTTTTTTGGCGCGGATGAGTTTTTATTACCCCGTAACCAAGCGTTGCAAGACCGGGGTCAAAGCCGACTATTATCATACTTATATAATTGTACTTTATTTTATAATAAAAGTCAATAAAAACGGCAAAACAAAAAATATCCACCCGCTATTTATCGGATGGATATTTAACTTTAATTTAACCTTTATTCAGCCGTTGGATAAAACCCAGTATCACAGAAAATATTTTGAGTTAGGGTTAATTCTAAAGTCTGATTTATAGGCGAACCCCTGTTTACAATCAAAGATATTTTATCGCCTGAAGTTAAAAATTCTTTAATTTCGTAATACACCAAAGTAAACGAACTTGAAGACGAAACTTCTTTTGATACGGGTTGATTGTTTTTATCCGTATATTTTATCCCAACGATAACGTCATTTGCCAAAACGCCCGCTTTATCAGCGTCGCTTCCTGTTTCAACGCTGTTTACGACAAGACCAAAGTTGGTTTTATCCGCAATGGTTATCCCAAGCGACCATCTTCCGCTAACGTAGCCGTAGTTACTATCGGTTGCGGTTGCAATAAGTTGTTTTGCAACGGTGACGAAACTATCAGTACCTTCAAAAGGAATAGAGTAGTTAAGCCCTTCGTTTTCATCACTACCCGCGTTTGTTATGCCTATAAGTTCGCCGTACATATTAAACAATCCGCCACCAGAGTTACCGTGCGTGATATCAACGTTAATTTGATAAAGGCTCATAATGCCAACGCTGTTAATTGTTGCTTCCCTTTCAATATAGCCTATAACGCCGTCTTGATAAGTTCCGGGCAACTGACCGGTAGGGTTACCAACGGCAAAAACTTCTTCGCCCTTTTTAACGCTGTAACCTTCAACGGGTACGTTTGCAGAAACTATATTGACGTTTTTACCGGTTGTGTTGAGTTTCAAAACGGCAATATCACCGTCTTTATCGCCACCAACTAGCGTTACCGCTTTATCGGTATGAATTTTATTATCTATAACGCCGGTAAACTTATATTCTGAATTATAATCACCGTCAGTAAAGTTTCTACCGTTTTCATCAGGAACGTAAACGTTAATAGTTCCTAAAGAAGAAATAACGTGATGGCAAGTTATTATATAAAATATTTTACTATTTGCGTCTGCGTCTTCATTTTGAATTATTACACCCGAACCGTAAGAAGTTCCGCCTTGATAAACAATTTCAAGCGCAACGACTGAACGCTCAACTAGCGCGCACGCTTCAGCGCCCGTTAAAAGTTTGCGTTCCGATACGTTTTGCGTAGCGAAATTTAAGGTTGACGCCAACACTTTAGAATCATCAATATTATCAATACTGCCTTTATCCGGCGCTTTAAACAACGAACACCCTGCAATTGATAAACACAAAACTATTATTGCAGTAAAACTTATAGCGCTTTTAATAAATTTTTTCATCAAACTGCTCCTTATAAGAATATATCGCAAGCGCTTAAAAATTAAACGCTTATAATTTACTTTATATTCTTATTCTACCATACTTTACTTAAAAATAACTTAAAAATTTAAAAATATTTATTATTTTTTTATATCTAACGCTTTACTTATATTCATTAAACAAATAAATAAATGATTTTGTTGCAAAAACTTTAAAATAAAAAGTGGTTAGTTTTGCAGTTTCTCCAACTGATACTTACGATACTAGAAATCGTACATATCCTGCTTCTGTTTTCGGACAGATTCCGCTAACCACCTTCTGTGGTTAATATAGCACAAAGCCCGTGATTTGTCAAATCTTGTTCCCCGTCTTTTTTTAACTTATTAAAAAAAGACTCCAGATTTTACAAGTCTTACCCTATCAGGATACTTTTTTTATCCTATCTCTTGCGCTTCGCGCTTATATTAAAACAAGAAAAGGGCGTAAAATTACGCCCGATTCGCTCCGCTTTTTATTCGGAGCGAATTATCATTTTTTTATATTTAACTGCCGAATAAAATTTTTTGCGGAATATTTTAACGGCAGTAAATAAAACGTAATTTTTAAAAATTCAGGTTAATAAATAAAATTACCTTACCACCGATACTCAAAGTATTAGCAAGTAAGGTAAAATTATACGCATAAATTAAAAATTATTCTTCTTCGTCTTCTTCAGGAAGGTCTACGTTGTGGTAAACGTTCTGAACGTCGTCAAGGTCTTCAAGCGCGCTAACTAATTTGTTAAACTTAACAAGGTCTTCATCACTTAAAGTGATTTTGTTTTGGGGCACCATTTCAACTTGCGCTTCAAAGAAGTTAAGACCTTTTTCTTCAAGATACTTTCTTACTGCGGAAAAGTTTGACGGAGTAGTGTAAACTACAAACGCGTCGTCTTCAGCAATAAAATCGTCTGCGCCGGCATCAAGCGCAAATTCCATAACCGCATCTTCTTCTAAATCAGGCGTTCTTTCAACAACGATAACGCCGAGATTAGAGAAAGTAAACGATACGCAACCTGCGTTGCCAAGTGAACCACCGTGCTTTCTCATAGCGGTACGGATATAATCTACGGTACGGTTTTTGTTATCGGTAAGCGTCTTAATAATAACGGCGCTTCCTGCAGGGCCGTAACCTTCGTAAGTCAATTCTTCGTAATTGTCACCGTTAAGTTCCCCCGAAGCCTTTGCAATACATCTTTTGATGTTATCGTTAGGCATATTAACTGCTTTTGCTTTTGCAATAGCGTCGGCAAGTTTGCTATTCGTTGTGGGGTCGGGATTTGATTTAGCGGCAACGGCAATTTCTCTACCTACTTTAGTAAAAATTTTACCTTTAACCGCGTCGGTTTTTGCTTTTTTAGCCGCGATATTCGCAGCGTGACTATGTCCTGACATAAATATTTCTCCTTTTAATAAAAAGTGTGTTACCTTAAATTATACATCAAAATTCCTGCGGAAACGGCGGCGTTTAAACTTTCCATTCCGTTTTCCATAGGTATACTTACAACCACGCTTGCCAAATTTTTAAGCGTTTCACTTACGCCCCTGCCTTCATTGCCGATAACTAGACAAAAGTCCCCTTTAATTTTAGCGTTAAAAACGTTTTCACCGTTCATATCCGCAACTACTATAGGCAAGTTTATTATAGACAAAAGTTCTTCCCTATTAGCGCGGTAAACGCGCGCGCGGAAAATTCCGCTCATACTAGCGCGTACGGCTTTTTGTGAATAGGGGTCTGCGCAGTCCGGCGTGGTGTAAATATCGGTATACCCCGCAGCCACAGCCGTTCTAATTATAGCGCCAACGTTCGCAGGGTCTGCAACCCCGTCTAAAAACAAGCATTTGCCTTTTGGCTTTTGTAAGGCGAGAGTGGGTTTATAAACCACCGCTAAAACGCCTTGTGGCGTGCTTTCTTCACTTATATAAGAAAAAACTTCTTCCGTAACCGTTTCAACGTTTAGTTCTGACGGCGGAATTTGATTTAAGCCCCTTTCCGTACAAACGATATTGCGCACGGATAACCCAAGCGCCATTGCTTCTTTAACAGGCTTAACGCCTTCTATAACGAAAACGCCTAACCTATCACGGAATTTTTTATCTGAAAGAGAGCGAATTTCTTTTATAAGCGAGTTTTGTTTTGACGTAATCATAATTATCTAAATAAAGCCTAACTTTATTCAAGGTAGGCTTTAATTTACTAATATTAGATATTCGCTTTTGCTTTTTCGCAAAGTGCGGTAAATGCCGCAGCGTCGGAAACCGCGATTTCTGCAAGTACCTTTCTGTTAAGGTCAATACCTGCTTTCTTCAAACCGAACATAAACTTGCTATAAGAAAGTCCGTTCATTCTTGTTGCAGCGTTGATACGCGCAATCCAAAGAGTTCTAAAATCTCTTTTCTTTGACTTTCTTCCAACGTAAGCGTAGAGTTGAGCCTTCATAACGGCTTCTCTTGCTACTCTATATCTCTTACTTCTTCCGCCAAAATAACCTTTAGCGAGTTTTAATATTTTTCTACGCTTCTTTACAGCGTTAACAGCTCTTTTAATACGCATAATTAAATCTCCTTATAATGTATTACTTATTGTAAATAAGCGTCTTTACGGTCTTTTCTTGAGTAACGTCAACGTATGCGCCTGCGCACAAGTTGTTCTTTCTCTTTCTGTCTTTCTTGGTTAAAATGTGGTTTTTACCCGAGCAAGCGCGTTTAATCTTGCCGGTCGCGGTCATCTTAAAACGTTTTTTAGCCGCACTTTTGGTTTTCATTTTAGGCATAATTATATCCTCCGTTATTTTTTATAAATTAAGTTTACGCTTTAACCGGCGCAAGCATCATCCAGATGTTCCTGCCTTCGGTGAGCGGATTTTTTTCCAAAGTTCCGTAGTCTTTTACTATTTCGTAAAATCTCTGCATAACTTCAAGACCGAGTTCAGAGTGCGCCATTTGGCGACCCCTCATTCTGATAGAAACTTTAACCTTGTTGCCTGCCGACAAGAACTTTTGCGCTTGCTTTGCCTTAACGTTAAGGTCGCCAACGTCAATCGTCATAGACAGCCAAACTTCTTTAATTTCTACAACTTTTTGGTTCTTCTTTGCTTCTTTTGCCTTTTTGTTCTGCTCGAAAAGATACTTTCCGTAGTTCATAACTTTGCAGACGGGCGGATTTGCGTTAGGTGAAATCTTCACCAGGTCAAGCCCACTTTCTTCAGCGATGCGGAGCGCTTCTCTTGACGACACGATTCCGAGTTGTTCACCTGTTTCGCCTATCAAACGAACTTCCCTATCGCGTATCTCCGCGTTGATTTGATGTTCCTTTTTAATGGTTTTATACCTCTCAATAATATTTTTCACCGAGGCGAACGCCCCTTGAATTACCATAAAAAAACGGGTTGCTTATCAATTTTAAGCAACCCAAAAAATACAAATAAATACAGCATAATAAGCCGAATTAAAGTATTGAACCGAACAAGCCTTTGCCGTCGGTGAGAAGGGTCACTTCTTCTTTAAGCCTTAATATAATACAATATTTAACCGGTATTGTCAACCGTTTGAAAGGAAAATTTTTAAATATTTTCCCTTATTCTTCAACCATAACTGCGTTAGCCGCAAAACGACGAACTGATTCGATAGCGCTTGTGCAAGATTCTAAAGTATCGTACGCTTCGCCTATGCAGATAACTGATTTTTGAGCGTTGCGCAATTTATAATAAAATCTTCCGAACTTATCGTGGTCGATAATAAAGTTACCTTCAGCAGAATTCTTTTTAACCGATTCAATCGCGTTTTTAGCGCTCTTTTCCAAAGCAACTTCTTCCGTTGCGAGCATAAGTTGACCGTTATTTGCGTAAAGGCGCGCGGTGAATTTACCTTCTTCAGTCTTTTCAATGCGCCATTTACCACGCATACCTTTGCTTTCGATAGGCGCGGGGGTGTATTCAGCGTATTTAGCGCCTTCAACAAGTTCGTTCATAACCAAAGAATCTTTTGCAATTCTCTTAACTGACTCAACAGCCTTTAAGCATTGTTCTTTAGATTTATAAATTTCACCAACGCAAAGCAACCTATTACCTGCGGTTTTAAGTTTATAGTAATAATTTTTATTTTTATCTTGATAAATTACAAAGTTACCCGTTTCAACGCCTTTAATAATGGTAGCGATACCGTTTCTTGCGCCTTCTTCAGTAGTATAAATTTCACTACTCAACATAACTTCACCGTTAGATGCGGAAAGTTTAGAAATATATTCGCCTGCGCCTTTAATTTCAACCGACCATTTGCCATTAAGTTTTTTAGCGGGCGCTTTTTCCACTTTCGGTTCTGCTTTAGTTTTATTAGGCGCGCTCTTTTTAACTGCAGGTTTTTTATCGGGAGCAGGTTTTTGAACGGGTTTTTCTTTTTCCACTACGGGCGTTACCGTTTCTTCTTTAACTTCTACTTTTTCTTCCTTTTCTTCTTCCTTTACCGTTTCAGTAGCAACGGGGGTTTCTACTTTAACTTCTTCAGTTGCGGGTTGTTCTTCCGCTTTAGCAGGTTCTACAGGCGTAGGTTGTTCATCTTTAACCACGGGCTTTTCAGCAACCACTTTTGCAGCCTTTTTCTTCTTTCTTTTTTTGCAAGAAACTGCAATGATAACGATAATTAAAACTAAAATAATGAGCGCTAAAGCAATGCACGCAATACCGATATAAAGAGCGTCAAAATTAAGTTTAAGTAAACCGCCGACCTTCGCGCCGACACTTTCAATAAGTTGTACGATTTTTTCCATACTTTTTCTCCTTCAAGTATATTTTATGCTAAAAAATTATAAATTAGATTTCCCATCGTTAAAATATAAAATACCGAGCGTATTTCCACCGCAATGGCTTGCAATAGTGCAACCTGCAAAAGATTCGTAAATATTTTTAAAGCCTGCGTCGGTTAGCGCCGCTCTTGCCGCAGCAACCATTTCAGGCGTTGCGGAAGTGTAAGTTATAAACACTTTGTCAAGGTCAGGCGTATCAAACTCATCTAAAGTTTCCATGCAATATTTTGCAATGACTTTATCCATTGCGCCACGATATTTTTTATCAGAACCCATCTTACCGTCTTTAACGACTATTCTTGGGCGAATTTTAAGAAGATTTGCGCCAAGTAACGCCATTGCGTTGCATCTTCCGCCTTTATACAAATAATCAAGGCGTTCTACAACGAAACTTACTTGAAGTTTATCAACCCTATCAGCAACCTTTTTTGCAACGTCCGCCGGCGCAAAACCGTCGTTAACAAGTTCCCTTGCGTAAATAGCAAGTAAGCCTATACCCGTTGAAAGGCTTAAACTGTCAACCACGTAAACGTTTTTAAGTTCTTTTGCAGCGCGCATAGCGTTATTGCAAGAAGACGATAGCCCACTAGATAGCGCAACGTGAACGACTGCGTCGTAATCTTTTTTAAGGTTTTCAAAATATTCAGTATATTCGTATTCGTTAATAGCGTTGGTTTTGGGTAGCGTACCGTTTTTATCAACGTATTCAAAAAGTTCTTGAGTTGAGCGTTCGCCGTCCTTAAAAGTTTCATTGCCAAGCGTTATGTGATAAGGTATAACCTTAATATCATATTTTTCAAGAAGTTCTTTGGTTAAGTCATTAGTCGATTCAACGGAAACAGCAATCTTCATAAAGTAAAAATCTCCTTACAAAACGTATTTTGTATAATTATACAAAACTTTTATAAACGGTATATTAACCGATTATATTTATATTAACACATTTAATAATTTTAGACAAACGATTTTTAACTAATTTTACGCTTAATTACCCCTTAAAATAAAAAAACTTGACTAAATTCGCTTGATTTATAAACCAAAATAGTGATATTATGTTATTGTTATTTACCGATATTATTATTCTAGGAGAAAAGTTATGGACAAAATTAACGGAACGGTTCAATCCGGTACGGTTGCATTTTGCGACTTCAAAAACTACGATAACCAAATAGTAACTATTCAAGGCTACGTTCACCGCATACGCGAAATGACTGGCTTTTCATTCGTAATCATCAGAACTGCGCGCGATACTATTCAATGCGTTTACGCGCCTGAATTTTCCGACTATCGTTGGGATGAAAAAATTTGCGAAGAAGCGTGCGTTAAGGTAACGGGTAAAGTAGTTTCTAGTAAAGACGCTAAAGGCAACGACAGATATGAATTGCAAATTCACGATATAGTTATTCTTTCGCTCCCTGCGGAAGGCTTACCTATCGTTATAAATAAAAAACAACTTGATAATATTCAACTTTCTACCGTTTTAGACCTTCGCCCCGTTTCTATGCGCAACCCCAAAGAACGCGCTATATTTAAACTTCAAGAAGGCATTGCAAGAGGGTTTAGAGAATATTTACTTAAAAATAACTTTACTGAAATCCGTTCGCCAAAAATCGTTTTTGCTGGCGCAGAAGGCGGAACGAATATTTTTAAGTTAGATTATTTTGGAAAACAAGTTTTCCTTGCTCAATCACCCCAACTTTACAAACAATCTTTAGTAGGCGTGTTTGAACGCGTATTTGAAATTGCGCCCGTTTTCCGCGCAGAACATCACGATACTTCACGCCATCTTAACGAATATACTTCAATGGACCTTGAAATGGGCTTTATCAACGGCTTTGAAGACATTATGAACACCGAAGTCGGTGCGCTCAAATATATAATGAACTTACTTAAAACGGAATATAAAGACGAAGTTGAACTTTTGCACGCAGACATACCTGAAATTAACGAAGTTCCCGTTATGAAATTTATGGACGCAAAAGAACTTCTTATGAAAAAGTTTAAGTATAAACCGCAAGATATGAAAGACTTTGACCCTGCGGAAGAAGAATTGCTTGGAAAATACGCTAAAAAAGAACTCGGTAGCGACTTTATTTTTATAACCCACTACCCGTCAAAGAAACGCCCGTTCTATACTATGGACGACCCCAACGACCCCGAATATACCCTTTCTTTCGACTTGCTTTTCAGGGGGCTTGAAATTACTTCTGGCGGTCAGCGTATACACGATTATAACGAACAAGTTGCTAAAATGGAAAAACTCGGTATGGACCCGTCGCTTTTTGAAACCTACCTTATGCTCCACAAATACGGCGCTCCACCGCACGGCGGTTTAGGTCTTGGTTTAGAACGCCTTACCATGCACCTACTCGGCGCAAAGAACGTAAGAGAAACTACAATGTTCCCGCGTGACATTAACCGCGTAACTCCGTAAAAAGATAAAAATTTAACCCCGCGCTAATCTAGCGCGGGGATTTTTTATTTTAGAGTAATATCTAATGGTTTATCAATTTCTTCACCGACGTATTTACCGTTCTTCTTTCTTTGCTTAACACATTCGGTTAAAAGATATTCTATCTGACCGTTAATCGAACGGAAATCGTCTTCCGCCCACGCGGCAATGGCGTTAAAAAGTTTTTCCGAAACGCGTAACGGTATTTGTTTTTTGCCGTTATCGTTCATATCAATATAAACTTCCAGAATTTACTACGGGTTGAGCGTCGTGATTACCGCAAAGCACAACTAAAAGATTGCTAACCATAGCCGCCTTTCTTTCTTCATCAAGTTGAACCATTCCGCTTTCGTTTAAGCGTTCAAGCGCCATTTCAACCATACCTACAGCGCCGTCTACTATCATCTTTCTTGCATCAATAATAGCAGATGCCTGTTGCCTTTGTAGCATTACCGCCGCAATTTCCGGCGCGTAAGCAAGATAAGTTATGCGCGCTTCTAAAACTTCAATACCCGCTTCCTTTACGCGTTCTTGAATTTCACCGCGAATTCTTGACGCAACCACCTCACTTGAACCGCGCAAACTGCCTTCATCCGCCAAGCCGTCACCGGTGGTATCTACGTTAGGCGCTACGTCATAAGGGTAAATTCTAACTATATTTCTTAAAGCGCTATCACATTGCAAAGAAAGATACTCTTTATAATTATCTACGTTAAACACCGCTTTTGCCGTATCAACTACCTTCCACATAACGGCAATACCTATTTCAATAGGGTTACCAAGGCAGTCGTTAATCTTTTGCCTATTATTATTTAAGGTCATAATCTTTAATGATATTTTATTAACGGACGCGTTTTTATCCACCCCGTTTGCGCTTGGCGCTTTAATAGCCGAAGTTCCTCCGTTTACATCGCCACTTTGGTTAAGTTTTGTTTTAGCCGCAGGGTTTACGCTTACGCAGAACGGATTTACAAAATAAAACCCGTCGCCTTTTAGCGTTCCGTAATACTTACCGAAAAGGGTTAAAACCAACGCTTCTTGCGGTTTTAATACTTTAAGCCCCATAAACGGCAACCAACCGATACAAAACCAAATTATAGATACTATAAATAACGTAGAATTTGGATTTTCTGAACTTTCCATCATCATACCGCCAAAAATAACACCTATAAACGACGCTAAATATAATAGCGCGGTTATAATAAGCACGGGCATACCATATTTTTTACTTAAAACTTTTTCTTGCATAATTTGCTCCTTTCTGTTTGATATCAAAATGATATCATATAAAGAAACAAGTTGTCAAGTGTTTTTAAGAGATTTTTAAATAGAAATTATAAGTCCGCAAAAAATATACGGCACGCCGTTTTCTTCTAAAATATCGCTCTCTTTTTTATTGAATTTTTCCGCAAGTGTTTTTAGCGTATCCGTCGGTTTAACTTTATACAGCGTTTTATCGTTTTGTTCAATAAATAATAAATCCCCCGCTTCTATTTCCCCAGAAAGATTATTATCTTTAATAAGTTTACAAACGGATACGTTGAATTTTTGCGCAACCGATAAAGCGGTGTCATTTTCGGTTACTCTATAGAAAAACTTTTTCATACGATTATTATATTTATAAAAAAATCCGAATAGAATATTTTTAGATTATGTTCGGAGGGCTGTTTTTGCGTAGATTTGTTAAAACGGTAGCAATAGTAACGGTTTTTTCCGTTTGCGAAAAATTTTTAGGTTTTTTATATAGAATTTATTTATCACGCTCCATAGGCTCTGAAGGTATGGGGATTTATCAAGTGGCGCTATCAGTATTCGCGCTACTTCTCACTTTAACCTGTTCAGGCACGCCTATAACGGTTTCACGCCTTATGACCAAGTACCGCGCGGAAAACAAGCCCGAACGCGCGCAAAAAGTTATAACGGCGGGGCTTTCTTTCACGTTTTTCGTAGCAGTACCCGTATGCGCTATATTTTTTATTCTAAATAAAAATTTTAGTTTTATTTTTGCAGACGAGCGGTGTATGAGTATATTTTTAATAGTACTGCCCGGTTTAATTTTTACTTCAATTTACTCCGTTATGCGCGGAGTATTTTGGGGTGATAAAGATTTTCTGCCTTATAGCGTGATTGAACTTTTAGAAGAAATTTGTATGATAATAGTCGGCATAATTTTAATCAACCGCGCTACTGACGTTTACCAAGGCGCTTTTAGAGCAGGCATTGCCGTTTTAATATCGTATATATTTTCTTTTACCATTGCTACGATAGTTTTCTTTTTAAGAAAAAACAAACTTAAAAATCCAAAAAGCGAATTTAAGCCC
>JAFVOV010000057.1 GCA_017505675.1 Clostridia bacterium | reverse complement strand
TAATATTTATACGATTAAACGGTTGTTTAATCGTTAAATTAAACAAATGAAACAAAAAAGGAGTTTTTATGAAAAAGACTTATAAAATTGAAGTGGATTGCGCTACTTGCGCGGCAAAGATGGAAAACGTGGCAAATAAAACGGAAGGCGTTAAAAGCGCTATCGTAAATTTTATGCTTTTAAAAATGATTGTTGAGTTTAACGACGGCGTTGATGAAAAAGCTGTTATGAAAGCGGTTTATAAAAACTGCAAAAAGGTTGAAGACGATTGTGAGATTTACTTTTAGGTGATAAAATGAATAAAAGACAGAAAAAAACGTTGATAAGAATAATTTTATCCGCTATAATAATATTGACGATTGAACTGTTAAATTTAGACGGCGGTTTAAAGTTTTGGCTTTATTTTATACCTTATTTAATAATAGGTTACGATATTTTAATTAAGGCGTTAAAAGGCATTTTACGCGGACAGGTGTTTAGCGAAAACTTTCTTATGGCTATAGCGTCCGTTGGCGCGATAGTTTTGGGTGACGGTTTAGAAGGTTCGGCTGTTATGCTTTTTTATCAGGTGGGTGAACTTTTTCAAAGCGTTGCGCTGGGTAAAAGCAGAAAAAGCATTGCATCGCTTATGGATATACGCCCCGATTACGCGTTTACGGAAAATCCCGACGGCAGTCTTAATAAAGTAGAGCCAGAAGAAGTTTCCGTAGGAACGATTATTGTAGTAAAAGCGGGCGAAAAAATCCCTATAGACGGAATAGTGGTTGAAGGCTCTACTGCAATAGACGCGTCCGCGCTAACGGGGGAAAGCGTTCCAAGAAGTATTTTTGTCGGTGACGAAGTTATAAGCGGTACTATAAATATTTCTGGGCTTATAAAAATTCGCACTACTAAAGAATTTGGGGAATCAACCGTTTCAAAGATTTTAGAATTAGTTGAAAATGCAAGTTCTAAAAAATCCCGTTCGGAAAATTTTATATCTCGTTTTGCAAAATATTATACGCCAGCGGTATGTTTATGCGCGGTTGCGCTTGCCGTATTTCCGCCGTTAATAAGGCTTATATTAGGTTACGGCGGGGCGTGGAATATTTGGGTTTACCGAGCGCTTACCTTTTTAGTAATAAGTTGCCCTTGCGCGTTAGTTATAAGCGTACCTTTAGGCTTTTTTGCAGGGCTTGGCGGTGCAAGTAGTGCAGGGATACTAATAAAAGGTTCTAACTATTTAGAAGCGCTTTCTAAAATTAAGTGCATAGCGTTTGATAAAACGGGAACTTTAACCGAAGGCAGTTTTACGGTAACGGAAGTTGAAGCGGTAAACAATACGAAAGAAGAACTTGTTGAATACGCCGCGCACGCTGAAGGTTATTCAACCCACCCTATAGCGAAAAGCATAATTTTAGAATATAAAAATCCACTTGATTTAACGCGCGTTGGTAACGTTTGCGAAATAAGCGGTAAAGGCGTTAAAGCGCTCATAGACGGAAAAACCGTTTTGGTTGGCAATAAACTTATTGCAGAAGAAGTAGGCGTAAATTTTGAAATTTATAGCGGAACGGGAACGGCTGTTTACGTTATAATAGACGGCGTGTATTACGGCAGAATTCTTATTAACGATAAAATAAAAGATACTGCAAAAGACGCTGTTGTTGCTCTTAAAAGAGCGGGTGTGACTAAAACGGTGATGCTTACGGGGGATATTTCTTCAGTAGCGGAAAAAGTGGGTAAAACAGTCGGCGTTGATGAAATTCACGCGGGGCTTTTACCTGCGGATAAGGTGCGCATTGTAGAGCGCCTTATATCTGAAAAGAAAAACGGCTCTTATAAAGTGGCGTTCGCGGGGGACGGCGTAAACGACGCGCCAACGCTTATGCGCGCAGACGTGGGTATAGCGATGGGCGCGCTCGGTAGCGATAGCGCGATAGAGGCGGCGGACGTTGTTTTGATGGATGATAATCCGCTTAAAATATCTAAAGCGGTTGGAATTTCAAAAAAATGTATGCGCATTATATATCAAAATATAATTTTTGCGCTAGGCGTAAAGTTTGCTTGTTTAATACTTGGCGTGTTAGGTTTAGCGGAAATGTGGCTTGCTATTTTTGCAGACGTGGGCGTTATGGTTTTAGCCGTTCTTAATGCAATTAGGGCAATGCGAGTAAAAAATATTAAATAGGTGTTTTTATGGAAAAAAATAAAAAATGCGGTCTTTGTGGTAAGCACGAAGTCCATTATGATTTGCTTGAAATCATAAACAATAATTTGCCGTCAGATGAAAAGTTGTTTGATTTATCAGAACTTTTTAAGACCTTTGGGGACTCTACTAGAATGAAAATTCTTTTCGTATTATTTGAGTCTGAAGCGTGCACTTGTGATTTAGCGGAAGTGTTGAAAATGACTCCGCCGGCAATTTCCCATCAACTTAAAATTCTTCAACGCGCAAAACTAGTAAAAACCCGTCGTGACGGGCGAACGGTTTACTATTCGCTTGCAGATTCGCACGTTCGCACGATAATAAGTCAAGGTATAGAACATATAGAAGAATAGTTTAAATTAAATAAGGCTCTGTCATAACCCCTGACTGATTTTTAGCGGAAAAATACTACAAATTACTTCGTGTTTTGTGCGAGCACAGACCGCAAAGGGTATGCGCCCTTACAAGAACACTCGTCCTTTTTGTATTTTTCTCGCTAAAACGCAAAAATTTCTAATCAGTCATTTTTTGTGACATAGCCTTAAATAAAAAAGACCGCTTGGTATGAAAGCCGAGCAGTCTTTTCTTTTTTAATTTGTCAAACAAAATGAAACAACAATATAACCTATATAATGTTAAAAAAACTAGTTAAATATGCTGTAATATTATCATTATTTATGTATATAATTTCACAAAATATAATTGAATTAAACCATAAAAATCTAACGAATAAGGAATTTTTTGCGTTTAGAACTAACGAAACGAAACAAATGCAAAATAAACCGCGTTGAAAACGATATAAAATTATTGTATCATAGATTTGTAATTATAAAATGGAGGGAAGATTTAAAAAAATGGCTTTAAGCGACAAAAAGAAAGTCAAATTACAAGAATACG